>JAYUJY010000135.1:0-1390 GCA_043764895.1 Synechococcales cyanobacterium
AATCACAGAGGCCCTTCAGAAAAGCCTCAGTCTGTCTGATTTAGTCACACGGCTAAAGCAACGCCATATCCAGACCTACGCCTTCTACGGGCAGCAGAATCAACTGAAAGGGCTGGCTTACAAAATGAATGGAGTCGTCATGTCAGGGACTTCTTTAGGTTACAGCTATCAAGTCGGTGGGTTGATGCAGCAACTAGAGCACCAGAGTCCCGGCGCAGGGACGATCGCTCTCCATTTACCGGAGCAGATTGTCCGATCGCGCAAAGCCGTCATCGCCACCATTCAAGCCGCTGTTTTTGACCAACCAAGGTTGCCGGAGCTGCTCGATCGGCTCCAGGATGAAGGCATCGAAACCCATGTTCAATTCACTAACGTCGGGCGGTATGGAAAACGGGCGAAACGAATTCAGTATCGAGTCAATGACATCGGATTCCAAGCGTCGGATTTAGGCAAAGACTATACATTGCAGGGCTTACAGTCGATCGGCATTCAGTACGATTCCGCGACCGATGATGCAACAATCGATCGGCAACAGCGGGCTGAGAACGTTATGCGGGTCACGATTAATGGCACGGTAATGGATGAATCCTTGCGCGATCGGTCCCTAGAATCGCTGACTCAACTTCTTCGACAATTAGCAGACGAGGCAAAGGAGAAGAACTGCGATCGGCTGGAGGTTTTCTCCACCTTAGAACCCGGAGCACAACAATGGTTAGCAATCGCCGCTCTTCATCTCAGAGAGCAACAAACGACCAGGACAATGCCAACAATCTCAGTCGCGGTATCGGCAGGAGAAAATGAGGAGCCTACGATCGTCGCTCTTCGACAAGCTGCCGATCGCGTGATTATTAGCGACCATCAACTGAATGCAGTACGACACACGAAAACGATCGTCCTTGAACCCGAAATAGAATGGTCCAAGGCGATCGAGCAGCTTTATCCGTAGACGTCCAGGATAGAGCTATGCGTATTTGATGCTCAGAAATTGTGCAACACATTCTCCGTCTGGTTTTCCGTCATGCAAGACCACCATCGTTGGGGGTGGGATTTTCAATCGCTCCAGTTCGTCAGGAACAACAATACAACCTCGCAAATCCAAGTCTCTGGGCAGGATATTGAACGGCTGACCCCACTGTTTTAATTCATCACCAGGACGAATGGTCACGCGCGGTTCTAGGTGATTCGGCGATTTAGACTCAAAAACCATGAATTGGGGATGGTTCGCAGCATAACATTGCCGCCAATAGGTCCAAACACCCATCGCAAACGCATTACTGTCTTGAAAGAATGACCGATACATCTCAGTTGGTTCTGAACACGTCAAGTAATTTAGATCCAAAACAGTATTGCCTTTCTGGAGCCGTCTTAACTGTCGTAATTTTGATTTTCG
>JAYUJY010000136.1:0-4974 GCA_043764895.1 Synechococcales cyanobacterium
TGATTTTTCTAATGCTATTCGCAACTCACCATACGTTCTTGCTCCAATGGTTCGTAGAATCCCTTTAATCTTGGACCAACAATTCTCAATGGGAGAAAATTCTGGGGAATACGGCGGTAGATAAATGATCTTTGCTCCGACCGATTGAATCAGGGCTTCGATTTCATCACTCTTGTGAGATTTACACCTGATTCATCTAAAAACACGAGATCGCGGGCTGGAATCAGCCGAATCAGTTGCCAATACTCAAATCGGGCGAGTTGAACTCGCTCACTTTCCTTCAATGTGGGTGAAGACTTTTTTTTTAAGGTTAGATCTAAATTAAACCGAAGCATTCGATCGATCGTGGAGGTTCCGATCGAGACATCGGTTTTTTCTCGGAGTCGTTTTTGCAGCTCTGCCAAGGTGGCATCGGGTTGGGCTTCGACCAACTGACGCAAAACCTCTAACTGTTCAGAACTGAGCTTAATGGGAGTCTGCTCCGTCCTAATTTTAGGCTCCAACCTACCCGATCGCTGGTGTTGGAGCAGCAACTTACTCACAAAGCTGAGTGCCACACCAAAGTTTTTCGCCAGCTTTCGTTGTGAAATATTATCTTTATTGTAAGCATCCACAATTTTCTGACGTAAGTCCAACGAGTAAGGCTGCATTAGATTGTTTCTAAATTTAATCTAAATATCTCCAGATAATAGAGTACCTCACTAGGCCAGTAATGGCTATATCATTTGATTCTTTTCCATAAGGCAGAATAACTGAATTGTTAAAATATTGGCTATTCAACGCTTCCAATAGTTCTGCTGAACTGTATTTCTGTAAATCTCCAAAATAATAGAGGTTATCTGTAATTGTTGGCTTCAATTTTCTATACAGTTTGTTTCTTGCCCATAGAAGTCTTTCTAAGTTGGTCTTTGGAAGAAATGATAGAGCACACAGTAGTGTACAGAAATTCAAGAAAATAGTTGAAATCAGCAACCCTATTCTCAAAGAGTTAGGAAGTCCTTGCGCTGTAATTAAAACGGTCAAAATTGCAGTCATAGCTGTTCCTGAGAATGCAAGTAGTGCTGCATTTTTTGCCTCAGCAAACCTCAGCTAATCATTTACATTCTGAAAAATTGTCAACAACTTGGTAGAGAACTCACTCATGACACTAAATCTACTTGTAGCAAGACTAAGGATTTCTCAAGAAATATACCATGAAAATAAGTATGACAAAGCTGCCTCCTTCCTTCCTAACTCTCAAATCCGTCCGTACAATCGCGTTTACCACACTCACACCGATCAAACTAAGCCACGTAGTCATACACAGGAATTTCAGTAAATCGATCGGGCGTCCTCCGATTCAGAATCGATCGCTAAATAGTCTCAACCGTTGAAGAGCGATCGGTACGCTACGACGTTGGTTTGGCATTTGACCGATCGATGGGTAATCCTGAGGGACGATCGGCAGCCCTCAACAAAATCGCTATGATTGAAGTACCCCTAATATCCTTTCTGAACCCCATGACGATTTCTCGCCATACAGACGTCACACCCCACATCCCGATCGTTGGCAAAGCCTCCCGGAACGGGAATCGTCTCGCATACCTCGATCGGCAAGAGGCGCTATTTGATACTGTCAAACCACAACTTTTGATAACCTATCCCGGCGAATTTATCGCAGTGAACCCGAACCCGATGTCACGATCGCTAAAGGAAAACTAGAGGATTACTTAGAACATCACCCGTCACCCGATCAAGTCCTCATGATTATTGAAGTGGCTGATTCAAGCTTAGAGTACAATCGAACCCTCAAGCTTGCACTCTATGCAGAGGAAAATATTCCCCATTATTGGATTGCCAACGTCAAGGCCAAACAAATGGAGTGTCATAGCCATCCCTATCAAGACTCCGACGGCAAATTTTCTTACCAATCCCAACAAATCATCCGGTCCGATCGACACCTCAGTCTTCCAAATTTCAGTCTCCCAAATTTCAGTCTCCCAAATTTTCCAAAAGCTGAACTCGATTTAGGCAATATTTTTCTATAAAGACTGCTAAAAAACATCGATCCACAAATCTTGCTAAAATGAAATAACCCAAGACCGACTGCGGGGATTCTATGTTAGATGAAGAGACCCGACTACTGCCCACCGAAGATGACTTGCCCGATAGTGATGAGACGCCTGTGGATCACGAACTCCAACTGTTAGCCCCGATGTTACTCCGGGGAATTTTATTGCTTTTGTGGGACGATCGGATGGATTGGTTCATGGGTGTGAATTTGGGCGTCTATCCCGATCCCTATGAACCCGCCATTGGTCCCGATGCGTTCCTAAGTTTAGGCGTCGCTCGAGTTCGGCCTAATAACAAATTGCGGTTGAGCTATTTGGTTTACCAAGAAAAGGTAATGCCGCAGTGGGTCTTAGAAGTCGTGTCAAAGAAACCAGGCGGTGAGTATGCCAAAAAGTTTCAGCGCTATGCCGAAATGGGCGTCCTGTACTACACCATTTACAATCCATCCCACCATCGGCGCGATCGACATGATGCATTTGAAGTGTATCGGCTAGAAGAAGGCGAATACGTTCGGCAACAGGGGAATCCGGTGTGGATGCCGGAGATTGGCCTCGGAATCGGTCATGAAACGGGGACGCACGATCGGGTGAAACGGGATTGGCTGTATTGGTATGACGAACAGGGTGTGCGCTATCCGGCACCGGAGGATGTGTTGAAGCAAGAGCGAATTTCGCGGGGACGAGAATCTTTGATGCGACGGGAGGTTGAGGAGAAACTGGAGACCGAATCACGATCGCGCCTTGAAGCCGAACAGGCCCTTGATCAAACCGAACAGGCACTCGATCAAGTCACCCAGACGATCGCGCTCAAAATGCTGCGCAAAAACCTTGACTTAGAAACGATCGCTGAAGTCACCGGACTGACTCTCGATCGACTTCAACAACTTCAGGCTGAATCTTAGAGGTCCGATCAACGCCTTAGTCTACCAAATGTCCCAAAAGCACCATGAATCTCACTCCAACCCTCCCTCCCAAAACCGATCGCCAAGAGAGTCAACAAGCAAAACCTAAGCGATTCACCATCGCCGACTACCACCGTCTGACCGATTTAGGGTTTCTAGTAGACGGCGATCGGATAGAACTTATTCGTGGAGAATTATTTGAAATGGCGGCTCAGGGAACCCCTCACACGTTCACAACGACTCGCCTATGCCGACAGCTCGATCGATTGCTTGGAGATAGCGTTTCGATTAGAGGACAAATGCCAATTACCTTACCCCCGGAAAGTGAGCCAGAACCCGATGTTGTGATTGCGAGAGGACACGATCGAAATTATGGTCCTCATCATCCCTATCCAGAAGATATCTTGCTCATCATCGAAGTCGCAGACTCAACACTAGAACAAGATCGAACTCTAAAACTATCCGTCTATGCAGAGGCAAACATTCAGCACTACTGGATAGCAAACGTTAAAGTGAATCAGATGGAATGCCATAGTCAGCCTTATGAAGACCGCTTTGGAAATTTTGCCTATCAAACTCGAACCGTAATCTTAAACAATCAGAGCGTAAGTATTCCTGGCTCTCCCGAAATTCACCTTAATCTCGCCGAGATCTTCTTGTAAAAACCTCACAAAAAAGCTCCAGACTATTCATTTAGTCTAGAGCTTTTCCATTCATCCGATCGCCAGAATGTTTAACGTTTAAACTTTAACGCTTATTTTTCAGACGATACGTGATTCGTCCCTTCAGCAAGTCATAGGGCGACAGTTCAACTTTGACGCGATCGCCTGGAAGAATTTTGATATAGTTCCGACGAATCTTGCCCGAAATATGAGCCAACACATTAAAACCATTATCCAAATCTACGCGAAACATCGCATTCGGCAACGAATCCACAACCGTGCCTTCCATCTCAATTAGGTCTTCTTTAGACAAAGGTTCCTCCCGGAATCAATACGTTCATAATAGTCCTAGATTAACGAGTGTATCTGATTTTGGAATTCAGCATTTGGGTGTACCCTAACTCCAAAACCAAACCCTCTTACATAACCGATTTTAGATCTGCCGTAACAGCATCCATCGCCTGATCACCATTCACCGTAACCAACAGATTCCGGGACTGATAAAACTCAATCAGCGGAGCCGTTTGATCTCGGTAAACATGAAGCCGATGGCGAATCGTCGCTTCATTGCTGTCGTCCGATCGGCCACTTTCCAGTCCCCGTTCCATAAGACGCTTGACCACCACTTCATCCTCAACATTGAGATTAATCGCGCGATCGCAACTCTGCTCAATGCCCGATAGCAAGTCCTCTAGAAAACCCGCCTGAGCTTCGGTCCGAGGAAACCCATCCAAAATCCAGCCGTGGTTAGCATCCGGTTCTTGAAGCCGATCGCGAATCATCTCAATAACCAAATCATCAGGAACCAGGTTGCCCGCGTCCATGTACTCCTGTGCCTTAAGCCCCAGAAGCGTTTGGGTTTTCACCGCCGCCCTGAAGATATCACCCGTCGAAATATGGGGAATGCCTTTAGAGTCCGCCAAAATCTTGGCTTGAGTTCCCTTTCCAGCACCCGGTGCCCCGAGAAAAATCAGCCTACTCACTACTGTTTCACCATTCCTTCGTATCGTTGAGAGATGACATAAGTCTGAACTTGCTTGGCCGTATCGATCGCAACGCTAACCAAAATCAGCAGCGACGTCGCCCCAAATCCCTGGAAGGTCCGCACATCAGCAATTCCTTCAATCACCTGCGGCACGATCGCCACAGCTCCAAGGAAAATCGCACCCAATAGCGTCAAACGATTAATCACCCCACCGATAAATTCAGTAGTGGCTTTACCCGGACGGACACCCGGAATGCTCGCCCCCATTTTCTTCAAATTCTTCGCCATTTCTTCAGGCTGCACCACCAAAGACGCATAGAAATAGCTGAAAAACAGGATCATCACGAGATAAACCATGTCGTAGAAAAAGGTCG
>JAYUJY010000137.1:0-24176 GCA_043764895.1 Synechococcales cyanobacterium
GTTAAGCGAAGCAACGCATCATCCCAAATCCCCGTTACCCCCCCCACATCCCCCCAACAACCCCCAACCAAAACAACAAAAACCCCACCACCCCAAACACCTCCAACGTAGGATGCGTTAAGCGAAGCAACGCATCACTCTTATCCACCACCCACCCATCCCAAACGATCAACATCCCCACCAGCGGCACCACCGAACACCCAAAATTCGCCACCCACACCCTCACCACCCTCAAAAACTCCGTCCAAGCCACCCAACACCACCTCCAAGCCCAACGAATCAACAGCCTCTGCGTCCTCCCGCTCCACCACGTCAGCGGACTCATGCAACACATGCGATCGCACCTCACCCAAGGCCAACTCATCCTCTGGGACTGGAAAGATTTAAAAAACGGCCACTTCCCCGACGTCAAGCTTGAAACCTTCCATCTCTCCCTCGTCCCCACCCAACTCCAGCAACTCATTCACTGCCCAGAACTCCAACGCTTCAAAGCCATCCTCCTCGGCGGCGCACCCCCCTGGAATAGCCTTCTCAAAGAGGCCAGAACCCAAAACCTGCCGATCGCCCTCACCTACGGCATGACCGAAACCGCCTCCCAAATCGCCACCCTCACCCCCGAAGAATTCCGCTCCGGTCTCACAGGTGTCGGCAAACCCCTTCCCCACGTCAGAATCGAAATCCAAGACGACCTAGGCATTCTCTGCAAACCAGGCGACACCGGAAATATCGCCATCCATGCAACCTCCAGAATGCTGGGCTACTTTCCTCACCGAGACATCGATTCCACCTTCCGACCCGACGACCTCGGCTACTTCGACACCGAAGGCTATCTCCACATCGTCGGACGTAGCAGCGACAAAATTATTACAGGCGGCGAAAACGTCTACCCCAGCGAAATCGAAGCTGCCATTCGACAGGTCGTTTCCGTTCAAGATCTCTGCGTCATCGGGGTAGACGATGAAACTTGGGGCCAAATCATCGTAGCGGTGTACGTCTTTAATTCTCTGCTGGATATCAATCTGGACCGTGATTTAGGAAAGTCTCTACCCAAATTCAAACACCCCAAACATTGGATTCGAGTCAAAACTATTCCTCGCAACACCCTCGGAAAGATCGATCGCACCTCACTACTTCAATTGATCCAACATCATCTTTCCTGAAAAAAGAAAGAATGTAGTACATTACTTCGACAGATTACAAATAAAATACTACACTCGTAATACAGGCTATCTAAGCCCGACTGCCTGTTCACCCTACTCACGGAGACTCGTTCCCATGCAAGCCCTCACCCGAATTTCCACCACCGACATGGAAGTCACCAGCATCCGCCTCGAAAAAGAACTCAAGGAACGGCTTAAAGGACTCTCCGGCAACCAAGGGTATCAGGCATTGATTAGAGATATCTTGTGGAACTACGTTCAGCAGCGATCGCAGGACTTCCTGCCTAACGTTTCGAGTACCGACATCCGCGCCACCGTCTCCGCCATCGCCGAACGCGAAGAACATTGCTCCCTGACTGGAAAATTAATCCAAATGGGCGAAAATATTATTTTAGGATTAACAAACGAAGGAAATTTAGTCCCAATTCATCCCGATAGTTTGAATTGAGACGCAACTTAAGTGCGAAATCGAGAAAGTTTGGTATATTGTGCGTCAAGCGAGAGGGTGCAACTCTTAGTCTCGGCTTCGTGTATTGACTCAGCTCATCGACCCGTGCAAGTGCCCATTTGTTATGACTGAAAACCGTGGTGTTCCCGATCGAAATTCTTCCCAAAAATCAAGATTAGGGCAGGTTTCGAGTCAGCGATCGAAGCTGCAAGACTCATCGGCCCGCGCTTCTGCTGTTGTTTCTGAAGCGTTGGCCGATGTTGCCGTAAAGCCATCCTCGGCCAACGCCCAAACGCTGCCGCTAGGGTCGCGGATCAAAAATTTAGGGTTGGACTGGCGATTCGTCAGTAGTTTGGGCCTTGTGACGACGATCGGACTCACCACCGTATCCGCAGTGTTTCTGCTCAAAATCCCCGCCCTACCCAACTGCCCGTCCATTTTTTGGCCCCTAGCGTCGGCCTCCCTGCGGATGCAATGTGCCCAACTCGCCGCCAGCAAACGGACGGCTAAAGATTTGATAGAGGCGATCGATCTGGTCGGCACCCTTCCGAAAGACCATCCACTCTACGAAGAAGCAAGCCGCTGGATCGAAGACTGGTCGAAAGAACTGCTGGATGTCGCCCAGGAAGAATTTAATAACGGCAATCTCAAAGCCGCGATCGCCGCCGCCCGCAAAATCCCCACCCACGCGGTCGCCGCCAAACAAGTCGAGGCACGGGTCAAACAATGGGAAAGCGTGTGGAACGAGGCCGAAAGCATTGTCAAACGAGTGGATGAGTTCCTCGCCAAACGCAACTGGCGCGACGCCTTTAATGAAGCGACCAAACTTCTCGCCCTCGAAAACCCCTACTGGCAAACCCAGCGCTACACCGAAATCGGCGAACGCATCGCCACGGCCAAAGACGAAATCACCAAGATGAATCAGGCCGATCAAGCCATTAAAGACGGCAGCGCGGATGAATTGCTCAAAACCCTCCAAGCCCTTGAGACGATTCCCAACCAGAGTGCGCTCTATAAAGAAGCCCAAGATATCAAGTCCCGCATGGGCAAACGCCTGATTACGCTGGCGGAAGAGGCTGCCGATCGAGGCCAGTTTGACGAAGCGCTGCGCATTACCAATAAGATTCCCGACGGGCTGAATCTCAAGCAAGAGACGGAGGATTTTATTGCCTTAATCGGAGCACAGTCCAAAGCCGCCAAAGGCAATTCGCTCGAAATCGAGGAAGCCATCTCCCAAGCCTCTCGCATTCCCGTCGGTCGTCCGCTGTACGATCGCGCTCAGAAATTAGTCTCTCGCTGGCAGAATGAACTCCGTGATATTGCCCAGCTCGATCGCGCCCGAGAACTAGCCCGCGCCGGAAATCCTGAAGCCATTCAAGCGGCGATCGCGGAAGCTTCCAGTATCGGTTCGGGCAACGCGAGATATCGTGAAGCTCGGGAATTCATTGAAAAAGAAAGCAGTAAGCTCCAAATTAAGGCCGTCAAGTCCACCGTCAGCGCTCCGATTCCAGCAGCGGACCCGATCGCAAGCATCCCCACCCCATCCACAGAACCCATCAATCCACCGATCGCCTCCACCAATGAGTACCAGCCTTTCTTAGAACAAGCCACCCGTCTGGCCGAATCCGGCGATTTGCCCAGCGCCATTGCCACGGCCCAGCAGATTCCACCCGACAGCCCGCTCTACAATCAAGCCCAAGGCCGAATCTCCAAGTGGCAAACTCGAAGTGACGCCGAACAGGGTCTCCAGCAGGCGATCGCGCGCGCCGGGGCAGGCAATCCTAACGATCTGCTGGACGCCATTGCCATCGCCCAACAAGTCCCCAACAACAACCCGCTTAAAGCTCAGGCTAATCAGTCCATCGAGCAGTGGAGTGAACAAATTTTACAGGCCGCGATCGGACAGTCTGCCTATGATGCACCGGGCGCTATTTCCCTCGCAGGCCGTATTCCAACCGGAACTGCTGCCTTTAGTCAAGCCCAAATCAATATTTCCCGCTGGAAAAAAGACTTAGGACAGCGATAAACTAGAGAAGCCCTTACGTAATTCTTGCACAACCCTCACGATCATGACGACAATGTGAAGGCTGCACGCGATTGTTAGGTTAAAGGGCATTCTAAGTATTACTGACCTTCCCCCTCCGCAGATTTATGCTAGAGATTGTCTCCGCTATCTTGTCCGTATCCGCCGCCGCTGGAATGCGATCGATTTTACCCTTGCTTGTTTTGGGGTGTCTTGCCGGAGAGGGTTTGTGGTCTAAAGTGCCCCTTCTTGAACACATCTCACCGCCTGTTCTAGTGGGGGTACTGGTGACAGGTTCCCTCTTTGAGGTGATCGCCTCTAAAGATCGCACCGGAATTCGAGTGTCCCAACTCTTTCAACTCTGCCTAAGTCCTTTAGTCGGCGGACTTCTGGGTTTTTCCATCGCCCGAGCCTCTGACCTGCCGATGGTCGTAGTAACGGTGCTAGGGATTGTCAGTGGGCTGTTGGCGCTAGTGTTGCAGTTGGTTCAGGTGGGATGGTTTTATCGGTTGCGGGGGTTGCCCTTGTGGACAATATTTGCGCAGGATTTTCTCTGCGTTTTGCTGATCATATTTGCTTTTGGGTCGCCTCAGCATGGCGGGATTTTAGCGTTGTTACTTTTGTGGTTTGCGATTCGGAGTGCGGATGAGTGGAAACATTGGACCCAAGGCGGCATTCGGCAGCGCCTTAGCCGATCGGTCCCATCTCGCAGTACAGAGTTCGATCGTTAGGGAGATCTGCGTGAGAATAAAGTGGCACGCTACGAGCAATAGAATCCGTGCGATCTCAGCCAATGGCGATCGTCAGGTCATTCTCTCTAACGTTTGAGTGATAGTTTTATCATAACGTAGCGGAATACTAGAAAAACTGCTGGAGCCAGAAGCCACAGCAGTTTGTAAAATCTTAGTCTGCGGCGGCAGACTTCGTTTGTGTGGCCGCGACTTGAGTCGCCAAAGCTTTCAACCGATATCTAAACGATCGTCAAACCAAAGTTGAGATTGTCTACAATGGCATCTGCGCCGAGGTTAACCTGATGAACCTTCAAGCTAGGGAAAGTCTGAGTCGATCCAGTAGGGACCACTGAACGAACGTTATAAGTTCCCGCTGCAAGATTCGTGAAGCGATATTGTCCGGCTTCATTCACGGCAGTATTGGGATTGTCGCTCAAGGTGAGTTGCGTAGGTTCATTAGAATCAAACACGCCATTGTTATTGAGATCAAGATAGACCTTAACATTGGCTTGACCCGGCTCCACAAGGGTTTGTCCACCGCCCAAACCACCAAAGACATTGAGAATCTCATCGGTGCTCGTGAAGATCTTAGCCTTAGAATCAATGATCGAAAGATCGGTCAAACTTGCCCCACTTCCAACGCCAAAGGCAGATAAGTTAATGCCCGAGGCTTTAAGTGTGGCAACCTCATCATTAATCAATCCACCCAGCACATTTGCCCCATCAGATAGGAAAACAAGATTCCCATTCCCAGGTGTAGTCTTTAAATTATTAAAGACAGTAATGGTATCCCGCAACGCAGATTCAAAGTTAGTCCCGAAATCGATAGACAATGCCGTTAGAGCTTCCTCAACGTCTAAAATGCCATTTTTATTGTTATCTGCTGAAGGATTCGTGGTGAGCTGTGCCCCGCTAAGCAATGGATTCATGTCTACTGTGGATGAATATCCGGCAAACTTAACGATACTGACTCTTGCCGTTTCACCAAATCCTTGTCGGATCAATTGTTGATTCTCTGGAGTCATCAGGCATTGACATTTGATAATCGGCTGACGGGGTTTCCTGAATATATTCTTGCCCGCAAGTCGCCGATCGGGAAGGTGGTTTTTGATAAGCCTTATCTGCTGCTGGTCGAAGCCAAATTGGATGATTTTAAATCAGCTTGGGCGCAGTGCCTTTCGGAAATGATCGCGGCGTGGTTTCGATCCCCCTAACTCCCTTGGAAAGCTTTTGAGGGGGATTTAGGAAGATCGAGACGAGTGGAAACGGCGAGTTAAGCCGCTTTGACCAATCCAAAATTGAGATCGCTCGCGACAACCCGGAAATTATCCATCGCCGCATAGCCACCAGTTAGTAAATCAAGTTGAAGAATCACATTGCCATTCGTATTGCCAGAGGTATCTAGGGCAATCGTGTGATTCGACCAATTAAAAAGACTTCTACTCGGAGAGGTCAGACCCACAATATCGATGAAATCAAGAGCTTTGCCAGATCCAAGCGCCGTTTTACCAGTCGGGTTATCATACAATGAGATGCGAAAAGTTGGCGGTAGACCTCCTGTATCAACCGAGTTACCGCGCCACAAATCTGGAACAATTGGAGAGATATCGAGTTGAAAGTTCAAAAACTTAAAAGACCCAATATTAAATGAGAGTCCCAGAAGATCATTCTGCATATCGGACAACATGCCAAGAACATACCGTCCTGCAACTCCCTGGGGATCGCGGAAACCGTCCCCACGATGTGCTTGATTACCACCCACTAGCAGAGTCTCAACCGTATAGTCTTGAGCGAAAGAGAAGCCCGCAGGTTGCTCGCCATATAGCTGATTAACACCCTTGTAAATATTGACATCACCACCATCATTTGAAAAACCTGTTGGCTTCTCAAAATCCTGGAGATACAGAAGGCCAGGGTCATCCTTGATAGACAGATTGCTCAAGTTTAAGGTGAAGGTTTGCTCATCGCGACCGCCGCGACCATCGACGACCTGAATCGTGGTTTGGTAGCTCCCTGCTGCTTGGGTGGCAGGACTCCAACTGATCACACCTGTGCGGACATCGATCGTCAGTCCTTCCGGCCCAGACGTTAATGAATAGGTCAATGCCTCTCCATCCGCATCGATCGCATCCGAATCATAGCGATAGGCTTGCCTAACGATCGCTTCTAAAACAGGATTGCTAATAAAACGAGGTCTGATATTCGGAACGTTTTCATCGGGTTTGCCGTCCAGACCATTCATTTCACCTGTGGGAGCTTTCACAGGTGTATTCGTAAGGCCGATCGAGAAGGCTTGATTAGCAATTCCACCTAAACCATCGCTCACATTCACCGACACCGCATAGTTTCCAGTGGGCTGCGTTGTGGGATTCCAGGTAATCAACCCCGACGCTTGATCGATCGTCATTCCCTGCGGCGAATTCAACAAAGAATAAGCGAGGGAGTTATTATCCGGGTCGATCGCATTCACATCATAGGTATAGCGCTGACCTGCTGTTGCGGTGGTGATGGCTGTGGTGGTAATGGTAGGCGGGCGGTTTGGGATGACGATCGGGGTGGGATCTTTGGGGATGACGATCGGGTCTGGATTTTTAGGAGCCACTTCTGTAAAACCTTTCACCGAACCCGCTGCATTAAAGAACAGATCGCCCTTCGTTTGAATCACGCCAACGAGTTCGACAGCAGAATTAAAACTGAAGTCACCTCGGCTAAAGAACGCACCTCGGGTATCGCTAGATGCGTTAAACGTCAGACGACCTTGCGAAACCACCGTCAACGCATCCGCATCCGTATTGCTGGTGGTCGCACCATTAAAGGTAATGCCATTAGTATCACCATTTGCTAGTAATGTTTTGCCTCCAAACCGGGCAGCGCTATTCATTTGAATCGATCGTGACGCTAGCACCGTAACATCTTGGGTCTGGATATTGCTCAGATTAACGCTGCCATTCTCCGCGACCAACACCACATTTTTCAAACGATGTCCGTTGCCATTGAAATTAATATCGCCATTCTCCACAATCACGATCGCATTATCCAGCGTCACACCATTCGGAATATTAAGCCCCCCATTTACGACCCGAATCAATGTCGGCTTTGCGGAATTCATTCCATTTGGGAAACTCGCCTGCCAATCCGCTAGGGAATTGAGTGGCGTTTGGGCAGAGTAGCTTGTGAACGTTCCAGCGATCGGTGTTTTTTGATTTAAAACTAATGTTTTTAGGTCTGAAAATACTGGCACATCAACGGTACGGGGGGCTACGGTTTGGGCTGGATTGATGCCACCGTAAGGATTATTGGGGATATTGAACGTGCTGTAGCCATTGCCTAACACGAGGGCTTGGTCCCGCACCTGCAACCGTCCCATCAAATCCCGAATCGGGTTTCCACCCAAATCATTAATCAATGAAAATTCCGGTGTCTGGTTGACATTGACGCCTTTTCCAGCATATAACAACGCATCATCGCGAACATCCAAACGATCGCCTGCAAAGGACACCCGCTGATTAATACTGATGACACCCTCAGCGCTAACCGCCGCATTACGGGCAGATGAACCTGAACGAATGGGGGACAATCCCAAGTCTGTCAGTGTTTTGAAGGGGGACGTTGATGGGGTTGATAGTGTTGTAGAACTGAGAAGAGACGCTGAAGAAAGGGGGGATTCTGATTGATAGCTCATGGAAGAATAGCACCGAGTAATAATGTGGCATGGACGTCTTTAGCTGTTATTACAGTGCCACAAATAAAAGATATTTGGAGGTTGTGAAATCTAAAATTTATCGAAACTTCATATTCTATTTTAAGCATATTAATGTTAATCAATTGGTTCAGTTTTGGTTCAGAAAATAGTTCAGATTTGAACCACAAAGTTGAACCTAACTGTTAGATTTCACTCTGGCATAGCCATGTGTCGCTATGATGTAATTAAAAGTCAAGATAGATTGCAGAGTATTTGGGTTGAAATTGAAATATAACAATCTAATGATGTGGAACAGCCGTCTCGGCTATTTGAATGACTTCTTCAATGACTTTGTTGTTGACTTCTCGCCCGACTTCTCGCTGCTCCACGGAATGAGCGGATCTCTCGAAAGACGCTGTGCTACGTCATAGGCTCCGTAGCGATTGAGATGGCTGGGGTCGGAGAAGAGGGCATTTTGTTGGGGCATGACCGTTGAAAGATCGCGGTACGTAAATTTGAGCGTGGTGGATTCCTGAATCATGGACTGCTGAAACTGCTCCTCATACTCACGGCGACGCGGATCGAGATACTCAGCGGTGAGCGGGAGATTCACAAAGACTAGATTGATGTCTTGGCGTTGAGTAAACTGAGCGATCGAATCCAATGCCTGCTGTTGTTTCCCTTGAAGCTCGAAGCTGTCGTAATCACTGTCAAAGGTTCCAGAAACTTTGCTGTACTTCTGGTAGTAAGTTGCCGGGTTGAATTGATTGGGCAAGGGCAAAAATCCGTAGATATCAATCACGCCCTGTCCCGTGGGAGATGCCGATGCGAGACTCGAATTTGCATTTAGGCTAGGCGTTGCGTTCGGGCCAGAATTGGGTTCTACGCTAAAGGCCTGTTGGCCCAAAAAACGATCGCGAACTAAACCAAACAACGCCTCTCGCTGATGGCCGACCGACGAGGTGGATTTGAGCCAGTCTTGAATCTGTCGATCGAAGGTCTGGTAGCTTTCGCTCAGGGATTTTTGGAGCGGTTTAGAGGCCGTCTCAGTTGCTTCTGTCGTTACTTTGTCAGTGAATTTGCCTTTGAGCCTGTTGATGGGAGCAGCGGGGAGGCGTTGGTAGCCGTCAGAAGAGACGATCGCATTGAAGGTTATATCCGATCGACCACTGTTAAAGGCCCGAGCACCATCCGCCCACAGAATCGTCTTGGGCAACTGTTCAGCGGGAATCAGACGCCGCAGCACAAGATCCACCACCTGAGCCGTCGCGCCATTGATGCCAAAATTAAAGACGCGCACCCCCGAATAGCCCTGTTGAGTCAGATTCTCCTGAAGGGCACTGGGATCCACGCCGCGCAAGGCCCGAGAACTCCCCACCACCAGCACATCCGGCACCCCGAACTGCGCTACAAACTGCTGATAGAGGGCCAGCCGTTCATCCAACTGGGACGCATTTAAACTGGCATAGGGCGAGGCGGTCGGATTGATTTGGGCCTTGGGCATGAGGGGCGACACGGGAAGATTGGCGTCGGTGTTGGAATCCGTTGGAAAGGCCCCGATTCTGGCATTGGATTGGGTGACGGCTCCCTTTAAGAGGTTGGATTTGGCGCTGGTTACCACGCGAGCTTTCTCATTTTGGGTAAAGCCAGAGGCATTGAACGCCGAAGCATCACTAGAAATTCCGGGTTTGTTCAACGATAAATTTGGCAGGGCTGTCGGAGGCTCGATCGCACTTCGATCGATTCTTTGAGCGGTGGCCGAGGTGACGCCTTGGGACTTGATCATGAAGCCCAAAGCCCAATCGCCCGAAATCATCAGACACAATCCCAGCAGTCCCCACACCAGAGCGACCTGACCACTGACGCGCTCATCCTGAATCGGAATCAGCCGTGCGTTGCTGGAAAGCGGAGAAAACAGGGGTATTTTGAGCAAAATCGATCGAGCAAAACTATTGACGTTGCTCCAGGTCTTGCCCCAATCTTTCGGCGCACGACGCGGGATGAATACAATCGCTCCCGGCATGGGCAGCAAATCTTCGACATAGCGATCGGAGGCCGTAAACTCAGGCGTCGAAGCCGGAACAAATCGATTCTGGAGCGCTCCTAGCTGCACGCCTTGACGCCAGCTTGGCGTGGTGTTTCCAGCTTGACGTCCGTAGAGGCAAAGTCCCGATAGACCATCGATGTTGAGTTTTGGGAGGTAGTCCAGAATAGCGGTGCTGACGGTTTTTGGGTTGGGGCAAATCAGGGCATCGGTCATGATGTGCAGAATGTCTTCCCGCTGCCGCACTTGGACTCGCAATCCTCCTGTAGCCAACTGTTGGTCCAGGTTGGGGTTGAGCTGGCGCAGGAGCAAGTGGGCGATCGCCTCGGGGTTGCCGCGCGTGGCTAATTCTTCGGGAGAGGCGGTGAGTTCGACCTGATGCGCTGCCGGAAGATCGAGCCAATGAACCCACTGGGTGGTCTCAGGCGTGCCTTCTGGGTTGACAATGCCGTAAAGACTGGCTCCGTGAATGCCTTGAGGAGCTAGTTCAGTGAGAAACCCATCGATCGCCTGAACAATGGACGACTGCGGCGGAGAGGAGTCGGTGTTCCGAAGAGCGATGTGCAGGGTGGTTTGTTCGAGCGTAATCTGAACGGCTCGGCAGAACGATCGGAGCGTAGGCGTCAGGAGTCTTTTCAAGGCTTCGATATCGCCCCACTTAGCCCGTTGCTGAAGCAGTCGATCGGCAGGCGTCAAGTCCACCCGCAGCATCCATTCCGGATCACTTTCACCCGTCGCTAGGCCCGAAATTACAGCATCTTGGCAATCGCGCAGGGCTAACTCCCGGAGACAGTGCGCCAGGGGTTCGGCGATGACGTTGGGATCGGGGGCGTAGGTCGATTCGCAGACAATGTAGAGGCGAGAAAGCGTCGATCGCAAATCATTAGCGGTGGCCGGATTTTGCTTCCGACGAACGCGGACTGCAATGTTGTAAGGACTCAGTTGACGACTGAGATGATGGGCAATGCCTTCGTTGGATAGGTTTTTACGCGTTGCTTTAGGCCGAGGCGTGCCAAGTTGGGGCGTTTGGAGACCCGGTTCGGCGGCTGGCAGCTCAAAGGTTTCACCCCAAGCGGGCTTTAAATCCCCAGTGGTCCTGCCATACAGCACAATACGATGAACTGGAGCCGCACGGTGTTCGAGGTAGCGCGCGATGGGAGGAGTTGCTCCGATCGATTTTCTAAGGGCATCAGTGAGATCCTGCTGGGCTGGACAGGGCAACCCCTCACACAAAACGTACACCACATTTCCCCGTTGCCGAATCTGCGGCGTGTGGGTCAAAAAAGACTGAAGGACCGCGTTCAGCCAAACGCCCAGCGACGCCCTCGATCCCTGAGAAACAGGATAATCGTCCCCAAAATCAGCGTCAGACTGAGAATTCGTCTGAAGATGGGGGTTAGTATGAGGAGAAGGGCGATCGGACACGTTCAACATTGAAATCCAGTCGTCAAAAGGTTGACCCGATAATACACCCTGTTTTCCAAATCGATCCCATCTTTACTGAAACCCAGCTATTTCGAGTTATCCCGAAGGAGAGAGAATCCCATGAAATCACCCCATACTCCCGACGCACTTCGTCAAGATCTCATCATCAGTGCAGTGACGTTCCCCACATTGGCACTTCTGTTTGCGGCGCGTCAGGTAACCGTGACCCTCGTAAACATCGGGATTTGGAGCGAAGAACTGCTGCGAGGCGATCGTGCGCCCTTACGATCGGTGGAAGCGCGATCGGTGGAAGCGCGATCGGTGGAAGTGCGATCGGTAGACGATGAACTTCCGAAGCCCCCAGAATGAGGGGTTGGGGACGATTCGCCAGAGGTTTAGAAATCGGGGATATGATTTGGCTGCGACGCCCAAACCCGTCAGATCCGAAATGTCCTTCCCCAACCCTCTCTGAAGCAGGCGTTCTACAGGACACATAAACCCATACAATGATTGAACTTATCTGCCCATACTGCCTTTTATGAGTTCGACTAGCCCCTCGACTGATGAACGAGCCACTCCGGCTTTGCCGTCCCATCCTGCTGCGTCTTTAACAGGACTAGCGAACGTATTTTCCGATGGGGAGGCAGAGGTTATGACGTCAGAAGCATTTTTGCAGCATCGCATCAAAATGGTTGAGGATCTCTGGGAGTCAGTCTTGCTCCAAGAGTGCGGTCAGGAACTCGTGGATTTGTTAAACCAATTGCTCAGTCTTTGCTCTCCCGAAGGACAGGCGGAGAACTCATTTGAAGAGTCTGAAGCGCTCAAAATTGTTGAGAAACTAGAGCTAAACGAAGCTGTTCGGGCCGCACGGGCCTTTGCGTTGTATTTTCAGATTATTAATATTGTTGAGCAGCACTACGAGCAGCGCGATCAGCAAAAGCTCTACAGGGCCGCTCAAGAGACTCTTTCGGACACCGATCCCCGATCGAAAGGCTACTGGGCGATTGAAGCCGCTGCCCACGAAAACCCTTACTCTTCCAACAGTCGCGAGTCCGATCGAAAGGCGAGCGAATCCGATCGGCCCGTCCCATCCCAGCAGCCTGATTCACGCCAGGGCGTCGGCACCTTCCAGTGGCTTTTTCCGCGACTCAAGGCGCTCAACGTCCCGCCTCAACAAATCCAAAAACTGATCAATCAGCTTGAAGTGTGGCTCGTCTTTACCGCTCACCCCACCGAAATCGTCCGCCACACCATTCGGGGTAAACAGCGCCGCATTTCTAATATTCTTCGCGATCTCGATCATCTCGAACGCGTTCCCGCCGACAGCATCGCCCCCTGGGAATCTCAAACTCTGCGCGATCGGCTCACCGAAGAAATCCGCCTCTGGTGGCGCACCGACGAACTTCACCAGTTCAAACCGACGGTCTTGGATGAGGTGGACTACACGCTTCACTACTTTCAAGAAGTGTTGTTTGATGCGATGCCTCAGCTTTATCAGCGATTGCAGCAGTCGTTGAATCTGTCTTTCCCGGCTATGAAAATGCCGAAATACGATTTTTGTCGCTTTGGGTCTTGGGTGGGCAGCGATCGCGATGGCAATCCTTCTGTCACGCCCCAAGTCACCTGGCAAACGGCTTGCTATCAGCGCAGTTTGGTGTTGGAAAAGTACATGCAGTCCATGAAGCGGCTAACGGATCTGCTAAGTATTTCCCTCCACTGGAGCGATGTCTTGCCCGATCTGCTTGAATCTCTTGAGCAAGACCGCGTTCGATTGCCTAAGGTCTACGAGAAACTGGCCATCCGCTACCGCCAAGAACCCTACAGGCTCAAGCTTGCCTACGTCCAGAAACGTCTCGAAAATACCCACACGCGCAACCAAGTGCTCTTCGACGGCGATTGGCAACAGCCGGAAAATACGGATTGGGATGTGGCGCACTACTACCGATCGGGAGATGAATTTCTCGCTGAACTTCGCTTGATCGAGCGTAATTTAGTTCAAACCGGGCTATCGTGCCGCGATCTTGAACATCTGATTTGTCAAGTCGAAATATTTGGCTTTACGCTGACACATCTCGATATTCGGCAGGAAAGTACGCGCCATGCTGAGACCGTGGCCGAGATTGTGGAGTATCTCCAGATCTTGCCGCAGCCTTACACCGATATGTCTGAAGCCGATCGCATTGCATTCCTCAGCCGCGAAATCCAAACTAGGCGG
The DNA here is from genome assembly GCA_043764895.1 of Synechococcales cyanobacterium. Lineage (GTDB taxonomy): Bacteria > Cyanobacteriota > Cyanobacteriia > Leptolyngbyales > Leptolyngbyaceae > JAAFJU01. The sequence continues at coordinate 13,729 of JAYUJY010000137.1, forward strand.
CCTCTGATTCCTCGCGAATTACCCTTTAGTGAAAAAACCCGCGAAACCATTGAGACCTTCCGAATGGTGCGAGCGATTCAGCGGGAATTTGGCGATCGAATTTGTACGTCCTATGTCATTAGCATGAGCCATGACATGAGTGATTTGCTAGAGGTGATGCTGTTTGCAAAAGAAGCAGGATTATACGATCCCACTACGAATACCACCACTCTTCAGGCCGTCCCGCTCTTTGAAACCGTTGAGGATTTACAAAAGGCGACAGCGGTGATGACGGAGCTATTTGAATTGCCGTTTTATCAGGAGATGTTGGGGGGTGGCAAGCTCATTTCTGCGGAGGAAAAAGCGCAACAACCCACGCCGATTCAAGAAGTCATGTTGGGCTACTCCGATAGCAATAAAGACTCTGGATTTCTCAGCAGCAATTGGGAAATTCATAAAGCCCAGCAAGCCCTCCAACGGGTCGCTCATAACTACGGCGTGGAGTTGCGAATCTTCCACGGTCGCGGGGGATCGGTCGGTCGCGGAGGCGGTCCAGCCTACGAAGCGATTTTGGCTCAGCCCGGTGAGAGTATGCGCGGGCGGATCAAAATCACGGAGCAGGGGGAAGTTCTCGCGTCAAAGTATTCGCTTCCTGAACTCGCTCTCTACAATCTCGAAACAGCCACGACAGCGGTAATTCAAGGCAGTCTGCTAAATACCAAGGTGGATGATATCCAAGACTGGCATGTTCTCATGGAAGAGCTAGCCGCCCGATCGCGCACGCATTATCGCCAGTTAATCTACGAAGAGCCAGATTTCATCGATTTTTTCCACCAAGTCACGCCGATTGAAGAAATTAGCCAGCTTCAAATCAGCTCTCGCCCTGCCCGTCGAGGCGGCAAAAAAGATCTCAGCAGTCTGCGGGCGATTCCGTGGGTCTTTAGCTGGACTCAGAGTCGGTTTTTACTCCCCGCTTGGTATGGCGTGGGGACGGCCTTAAGAGAGTTCTTAGATGAGCATCCGGACAACCTCAAACTTCTTAGCTACTTCTATGTAAAATGGCCGTTTTTCCGAATGGTCATTTCCAAAGTGGAGATGACGCTTGCCAAGGTGGATTTGCAGCTTGCCCAGCACTACGTTCATCAGCTTTCGCCCCCCGAGGATCGAGTTCGATTTGGGCATTTGTTTGATGCGATCGCCGCTGAGTATTACCGGACCAAAGAGGTTGTGCTCACCATTACGGGACATCACAAGCTCTTAGACGGCGACCCTGAATTGCAGCGATCGGTGCAGCTTCGGAACGGGACCATTGTGCCTTTAGGATTTTTGCAGGTGTCGTTGATTAAGCGTCTGCGTCAACATCGCAGCAGTTCGGCAAGTGGTCTCATGCGATCGCGCTATAGCAAAAATGAACTCCTTCGCGGCGCTCATTTGACCATTAATGGGATTGCAGCAGGAATGCGAAATACAGGTTAATGCTGGGGGCAAGACGCGATGACACAAGTTATTTGCATTGGCGAAGGGTTGTTTGACTCGATTTCGGATGAACCGGGCGTCGAACTCAGCAAGGTTTCGGCCTGGACGCTGTATCCTGGCGGGGCACCTGCGAATGTGGCCTGCGCGCTAACGAAATTAGGAACAACATCAGGTTTCATTGGTGCGATCGGTCAAGATGCAATGGGAGCAGAATTGCTAGAGGTGTTGCGATCGCATTCAGTAAACCTATCGGGTGTGCAGCTTATTCCTGGAACACCAACGCGATCGGTAATGGTGACGCGGGATAGCACGGGCGATCGAACGTTTGCAGCCTTTAGTCACGATCGCTCTAGCGATAGCTTTGCGGACACGAAGCTCAACGCTGAATACTTGCCGATGGATCTCATCCAATCCGCACAATACCTCGTCACTGGAACGCTACTGCTTGCTTACCCTGAGAGCGCCGCCGCCCTGTCCAATGCGATGGATCTGGCACGGTATTCGGGGGTTCAAGTGGTGATTGATGTGAATTGGCGATCGGTGTTTTGGGACGATGAATCGCGCGCTAAATCCATGATTTTAGACGTTCTCCATCAGGCCGACTATCTCAAGCTAACGGACGAGGAAGCCGACTGGCTCTTCGGTTCACGCGATCTAGAAAGTCTGCACGATCGATTCCCTCGGCTCAAGTGCATCCTCATGACCCGAGGGGAGTATGGGTGTGTGTATTGGGCTGCTGGAACCCTGGGCGATGTTCCGGCCTTTCCCATGGACGTCGAAGATACGACCGGGGCGGGAGATAGTTTTTTGGCGGGGTTTCTCCATCAGCTTTGCCATCGAACTCGATCGGGCGATCTATTGCCGGACGAGGCTAGAGAAATGGTTCGGTATGCAAGTGCAGTCGGTGCGTTGACCACCCTGAAACGCGGTGCGATCGCGGCTTCTCCTACGCACGAGGAAGTGGCGACGTTTTTGTTTTTGCAAAATAGGATGAGAGCTGGTGCTTAAAATTTGGCCTTGCCCTCAGAATTGAGAGTTGAGGGCGATCGTTAGTACGATCATGATCCCGAAAACAGGTTCTTCAAATCTCGTGAGGTATTGATAATGCGGACAATACTAAGTCAATCGGGATACACACGATAAAAAATGATGTGCCGTTCTAATCGAATCCCTCTCAGTTCCGGTGCTAATTCAGCATAGATCTTCCCCATGTAAGGAAACTGGGTCAAATACAAACATTTGCGATCGAACTCTTTCACAAAGCGATCGCCTGCTTCTACGCTGACACTAAGGAAGTAATCTGTAATCTCTTCTAAATCAGCACTCGCTTCTTCTGAAATCAAATGCAGCATTAGACTTGTGCATCCTTAGCATTCTGAACTTTTTGCCTTAGCCTTTCAATGACGCTGCTGACTTCTAGGACTTGTCCATTATCAATCTGAGCTAGACCGATCGCAATTTTCTCTTTAGTTTCTTCTAACCACACCGCATCATGGTCTTGTTCATCATCCAATAAATGCAATGCGTGACCAATCACTTCATCCACCGAAGCAAAGCGGCCAGTCTCAAGCTGTGCCTGAACCAACTGCATATATTCTGGTTTAAGAGAAATGTTCGTTGCGAGTTCTTGCATGGTGCCTACTCTCGTCCTGTGATTGATTTTAGTATAACCGATCGCCTCTCCCGCCCCACCGTTGGCAAAGCCTCCCGGAATTGGGGGTTGGGGGGCTTGTCCGCCAGTGCGATCGCTATGCCACTTGGAGTTGTTTCGGTTGGGGGATGGGAAGGTGTTCGTCTTGGCAGTAGGCAAGGTAACTTTCGATCGCTTCTTGGGCATTTTCGATCGCTTCTTGGTAGGTTTTGCCATGGGTGCAAGGTTGCATGGCGATCGTGGCGAAGTCGGGAAGGGTCACGAGATAGAGATTATCTTCGTTGGACCATTGGATGATGAGGCTATAGGGATAATTCATGAGTCAGTTTCTGAGAGTAGGGTTTGAGCTTTGAGGAGAAGTTTTTCGAGATATCGGGGAACATCTTCTCCATCCTGAAAAGCGATCGTGATGATGAGTGGGAGTTTGGGGTGTTTCCAGTTCTGATGACTGCCTTTGCCCTTTCGTTTGGAGAAGCCAAGGTCAATCAGATCAGAACGGTAGTCACGGATTTTTCTAGGCATTGAAAATGAGTGGTCGGTCGAGTTTTTCCAGCGTACCGCATTCTCCTTAACTCACACAACGATCGCCCGAATTCCCCATAGAGTAACCGATCGCCCTCTAATTCAAAACCGATCGTTAGGCTGATTGGCGCTGTGGATGTTGTTGAATGTATTCAGAGAGAGCGATGTTGATGAGTTGATGGTAGGTTCGATCGCTGGATTGAGCGATGAAATAATCAACGATGTTGTCATCAAGGAGAACTTGCAAGGGACGTTTTCCAGGTTCTACTTCTACGCCACCAAACCGAACTTTCGATCGCGCAATCTGAGTTTCGGTCAGTTCGGTAATTTCAGGTAGATCTGAAAAATCAATATCTTCATCTTGCATGGCATCAATTCTTGCCCAATCGGTTTCAGATGTTGTCGGAGAAGATGCGTTGTTCATGTTTTGTTCCCTTTCGGAATGAAATAATACGAATTTCGCCATTGATTTCAGTATGAACAATGGCAACAAAGCGTCCTTGAAGAAGTCCCAATGTAATAAACCGCTGTTCTCCATAGTCATAGCGATCGTCCTCGAAGGTGAAGGTTAGGTCTGCAAAGACGTATTTAGCATCATTGAAGTCAAATCCCTGTTTGGTGAGGTTCGATCGACGTTTGTTTTCGTCCCAGGTGAAATTCATGTCGTCATTATAGCAAAAGCCGTTGGCGATCCCAGTGCTCCTGCGATCGTTGCTCCACTATCCAATCAATTTGTCATACTCTGCATGAGTCCCAATCCAAAACCCATTAGATTTCCCGGCATTCACCTGCTTCAAATTCAGCGATCGCTTCTACGGCGAGGGCATCTAGTTTCCCATCATTGACATCTTGTTCGAGTTGTTGATCCCAATGTTGCTGATCTAACTCTAATAACCATTCTCGAAGTCGCTGAAATTCTCTGGTGGGTAGAGTGAGAATGGCGGATTCTATTTGTTCTAGGGTTGACATAGTGGCTGTGACCTTACGAACTGGATTTTTATTATAGTCGATCGACCCTCTCAATCGATCGCCCCAGAATTGGGGTTAGGGACGAAAATATTTGATTCTCACAGGAAATTTCGGATTGCTATGTGGCGGCAATAGTCTTTACGTGTCTTCTCAACTATCAGAAAAACAAATTTTGTTGTCTGTTAGTTTTCCTAGCAATTTTTGTTTGACATTATCACTTTTTATATTTAATCTGAAGGTTAGTTCATCTAGACTATTAAAAGGGTTATTCGTTCTAATTTTCACTAGCTTTTCGATTGTTTGCGACCGTATGCTAGTCCCTTTAAGTACAGATACAATCAATCCTTGACTAGCCGTATTTATATTTACAGCAGTATTGATATTCAAGGCAGAAGAAATTTTTTGTATCTTTTGATCGTTACTTTTAGAAGCAATGACTTTTTCAGATCTTATAAAGTTGATACTTTTGAGTTCTAACTTACGTTGCAAAAGAGATGGACATGAAGGTGCAATCATGAATGCTAAATCGGGTGGACCCAAATCATCCCGAACTGGCTTAAACTCTGCGTCATGCAACCATTGATTAAATGTTTCTAGATGACTACTAAGAAGTTCATAATTCTTAGCTTCACCAAAACCTATTGCAACTTTTGAGCCGTTGTGAAGTAGCTCTATATAACAATCAAAAGCGTGTCCTTTAAGAATCTTAGTTGTGGACATAGAAGATAGTTTATATGATTTCTGGACCAAATATTTTTGCCATTTCTGGTTACACTGTGACTCGACTAGTGCGCGCGCATCACCTTCAAATTCTTTTTCAGGCTCTTCTCTAAAATATACTTCATATATTTGAAGGATTGAAGCAGCATATTCTTGACAAAACTTTCTTAGCGTCAATCCAGGAGTAGGAGATATTTTTTTGATTTCCCTCCATGCAGTGCTAAATTCTTTGTATCCTTTAAATGCACCCTGTATTCTTTCATCAATTTTGTTTCTAATTAGTCCAAATTCATTCCCAAATCCTCCATGCAAGTTGACAACTTGATGTCCAACTAAATCTTCAATTATGTTATCCGCATAGAAAAGATTTTTTATATTATCTGATGTCCCAACTAGATAGATGAATAAACGAATCTTTGAATCAAATTCTTGAGCAGATCTTTTAATGAGTGCTCTCATGAGCGATAAAGATTGCTGAAAATCATCAGGCCGCTTTTCTAATCCATCAAATTCATCAATTAGATAAGCAAACGTGTATCGTGGCTCAATTAGAGTGACTTCATTGATTACCTCAAAGAAAAACTCTTCAAAGTTAATAGGATTCTTTGAGAAATATCGAATAAACTTAACTCTAAAAGTATTAAGCTTAGAGGCTGTTAGAAGTTGACTAACTTCACTTTGTTCTAAATACTCATTTAGTATACTTTTTGCTACAGATTGAATTGACGATTCTGAATTAGAGAGTAGATTCCAGAAAGTATCTGCTAAAATATAACAGTAAAACTTAACACTGAAATCATAGTTTCCTCCCATTGCAGTTATGTTGGTGAGTGGAAAGCGAATTACAACAGAAAGAGATTGATTACGCAATCTTGTCTTTGTTAATTCGTGCAAATAAGTTAGCAGAGAAGTTTTTCCACTCCCTTTCAATGCTGAAACAATTCTAAACGTAAAAAACCCATCATCGAAACTATGTTTAAGATCATCTTCAAGCAATTCAGTAATATTAGTCACTAGTCGTCCAGATAGACTCTGTGCCGTAGAAGCTTCTCCCGATGTCCCAGGAGCTTTAACAGCCCGCTCAATCCAAATATCTTCAATAAAACCTTCGCCAACTCTAACCTTCTGAAGAAAGTCTTTAATAAATCTCTTCTTTCCTGCATCCTCAGCCATATTCTATTCAACCCACTGCATTAGTTCATTATCTCGTTCAATAACAGTTAAAATCTTCTTTGTCGATTTAAGCTCTTCAAAATATTCACTTATCTTTTCATCTGAAATAGAGTTCTCTTGTCTAAAGCTAGAACGAAGTGCTTTACTATGTATAGCGACAACACCTCGAATCTCTTGCCGTCTCCTTTCTTCAAAGTAGAGTGCTTTAAACTTATCCTGAAATTCATCAAAAGACATTTCCTGAGAAAATGTTACTTCTGAATTGCTTTCAGAGGCTTTTTTCAAGCAATCTATTAAAGCATTTAAAATTTTTGGACCTTTAATAGAAGTAAACCTGTAATTAGTAGACTTAAGCGAAAGAACAAGAGCCTCAAATCCTTTTTCTGATATTGAAAAGCGACCCTTACTTGATGGATTAATTAATTCCTGAGCCTGTAAGGTATCGTAGATTTCCTCAGCTTGATCCCGCCACTCAATTGGCAAGTGTTTTTTTACAGAACCTTTTGTGATCGTATCTAATTCTAGATACGCAGAAGCGTGAAGTAGATAGATCATCTGTTCAGATTTAAGTTTAATCATTTTATCCTCCCACGTAATTATAACTGTTGAGAATTGAAATATCTACTGTTAAGTAGACCATCAGCTCAATATTCGCACAAATTTTATTTTCTGAGTGTTTTCAGTTTATGAGATATTTATGAACGGGAGTCAAAATAAGCATTAGCTCAAGCATACAGCTTAAACTACCTCACCAGAAGTCACATTACGCTCACAGCTTTACACCTCCGCCAGTACCACAACGTATCCTCACGCCCCAAATTTTGATACTTCTCCCACTGCTCACATAGCACCCCGGCCTCCTCACACAGATCCCGCCGCGACGCCTGCCCAAACTTCCGCAAAAAGCTCTCCGCCTCTTCCCCCGTCGCCACCACGTTCACGAAGTGTTGCTTTAGCAAATCGCGTCCTTCTGCACTCGCAACTGCGATCGCAACATCCGCAACTCATCGATCGCATCCTGCTGATCCACGATCGGCATCCCCTGCGCAGCCATCAACTGCCGATCGACCTCTGCCGACATTTCCCGCACCTGTTCCGCACTCAACATCCCCAACCTCCCAAAACTAAATCTTCCTAGAAATCTAATTTTAACAGCTCAGTCTATCTCGGATAATCTGCTGTTCAAGATTGACGATCGATCGTGTTGAACGTTTCCCAGGACAGGCGTAACGTTGGGGGCGCAGGGTGTTGGATGTCGTAAATGGTGATGACGTTGGTGAGATTGCGGTTGGCTCGGCGAAGGATGCGGCCTCCTTTGGCGAGGGCGAGGGACGTGCCGCCGTCGAGATTCATGGCTTCGTGACAGCCGAGGGCTTGCATGATTTGGGCTTCGCGCAGGAGGGAAACAGGGGTGAGAAAGGTGACGTGAAGGAGCTTTCGATTAGGTGTAAAGCCTATTGCACTTCGGACGGCGCTGCCCATGACAGCCGGGTCGCGGAATCCTTCTTTTCGAGGGTTAATGGAAACGGTGCCCGATCGGAGCAACCGAGGTCCGGCGGTGAGGGAAAACCAGTGTTCACGCCATTTTGGGATGCCGTCGATGCGGGCGGTGGTCATTTCGAGCTGGTTGCCGCTGCGGATGCCGAGGGTGGTGCCGTAGTTCTCGGACGGGCTGTATTTGAGAAATTGGCCGCCAGAGACGAGGTTGCCCATGACGCGCTTTTGGGCATCCATGCTGAAGAAGGTGCCGCTGGTGGTGATGGCGGCGCGGTGGCGGCGGACGAGGGATGCAAAATTTTCGTCGCCTTTGGTCGATCGGTTGCTGTTGGCTTGGGTGGCGCTGTTGGCGAGGCCGACGCTAATGAAGGTGTCGGGATCGGCGAGGTCGATCGTGGTGAGGTAAAGCGGGGTTCCGGCGATCGTGCGGGAAAGGACGGTGATGGGTTTGGCGTTGTCGGGGCGGAGGATTTGGGCGGGGAAGGTGAGGGCGGGGTCGATCGGCGGGGAGGGGGCGCGGGAGGAAGAGGGGGCGCGGGAAACGCTGCCCGTACTGCGGGGAAAGAGGGATATTTTTTTGGGGAGATGGGTGAGGATGAGGAGGGAGAGAGCGGCGATCGCGCAGGTTCCTCGAACAAGGCTGGATTGGGCGGCGGAGGTGCGGCGCTTACGATCACGGAAGGATAGGCTACGGCTCGATCGGGTCATGCGGGGAGGGGCTGAGAGAATTTGTGCGCTCTAACGGTTCAGTCCTAACAAATCTTAGCGGCATTTGCACCTATCTATCACGATGCGCCCAATACCTGCGCCGCCGTCAGCTCCAAATCAAGGAGGGCAGGAGAGACGATGGCATCATGGCCCTGATAAGTCGTGAACTTCTATCTCAACTAGAACCGCTTGGCTTTAGCTGAGGAAATTAGCAGGAGGATTTCAAAGGAGAAATCAGACGTTTTGCTATTTTGATACTTTCTTGCAGAAGATCGAAATGCTCTTCGAGACGATCGCCACCTCGACGTTCTAGTTCAGCTAAAACAGGCTGTAATTGCGATCGGGCATAGCTGCCGTAGCCAATTCCTGAAAAGTGATGCTTCGGTGATTGGTGAGGAAGAAGTTGGAGCGATCGAAGCTTTTCAACGGTATGCGAATTCGTTCCTCCGGCAAGCTGTACAAATCCAGGCAGGTTGTGATTAAGAACGTCTTGCCCCAATTGAATACAAGCTCGCGTAGCACCATCTCCAATATCACCACTCATTGGTCGCCCATCCGTTTGCCAAAGATTTTTGCCTTGAAAGGGTTCAATAACAGAATAAATTGTATCTAAGTAATCCAACATCTTTTCTCCATTTGAACAGCTTACAGCTAGAAGTTTGAGCCGATCGCTCCAAGGTTTGATCACCGTCCAAAGTCTTATAAAATCTGTAATTCGTCCAACTTGAGTATGAATTTCGATCGCATCAATGCCCATTTTCATCACCATGGGCACAATAATTTCTGGCGTGTAGACGTAAGGCCGTGCATGAATTGTTTGAATCGGACAAATGGGTAAACATCGTCCACAGCCATAACAGAGTTCGTCTATTACACCCGTCGGTTGGGTTGTGAATTGAATGGCGTTTGCAGGGCAGACCTTTTCGCAGGGACGATCGCAATCGGGCGCGCAGGTTGTGGGGTCAAATTCTGCTTTACGAAAGTGGGGATCTTCGCCGTCATTCAGACTAACCATGAGCCAGGGGCGAGGCGTGCCCTTGGCTTCGACAATATCGAGAGCACTCTGCACGGCATGAATAATGGCAGGGTCAGCGGCGATATCAATGCAATCCGCCCCGGCGAGTGCAAAGGCGATCGTGCAGTTCCGAACGGTGGGAATATGCTGAAAACTGGCCCCACAGATCAGCTTAAACCAAGTGCCAGCTTGAAGGGAGGTCAAAGGAGAGGCGATGTGACGTGACGTGAGAGAGGACATTGAATTAGGGGTCCGCTAAGATAATCGGGCGATGTTAATGCGTCTCACTTCTTCTGATCGCGATCGATTTTCTGTCGCCAGCCTTCGACAAGACGCGCTTTCTGCTTTTTCTCATATAAGTATAAAAAGGTCATCAACGCCACTACACCCGATTGCAGCGCAAAATTAGGAAGGGCAGTGTCGAGATTCCGTCCGGCGAGGATTTGGGCGAGGAAGACGAGTCCACCCACGAATCCAGAGGCCCCACAGGCGGCGTAGATAAACTGTCGGAAGCCTTTATAGGGGGCCATGGCTTCGGCTCGGAGGATGGCGTACTTCTCAGGGTCATTTTTGCGGAGGTCTTCGGCGGTGCGGGGAAGGGGCATAGGAAAGGTCGATCGCGTCTTATGAATGGGATAAAATTTAGTATGGTGTATTTTTTGATTCTCTGCTATATTTGTTAATGACTTTTGCCGATGTAGCTCAGTGGTAGAGCACCTAACTCGTAATTAGGGGGTC
>JAYUJY010000138.1:0-4953 GCA_043764895.1 Synechococcales cyanobacterium
GTCAATCCGGGTGCGCAACCGGGGACGTTGGAACTTGAACCCGTGTTGGTGACGTCTTGGCTGGCGGTGAGGCAGACACTTTGGCTGAGGTTGGGGTTGTTGTTGGCCCCTGTGGATTTGCTGCTGGTGACGCGGTAGGGGATTTGGTTGAGGTTGTCTAGGATGTTTCTGCGAAAGGTTTCTTGAAAGAGCGGTGAGGTGGTTTGGGCGGAGGCGGGGTTTGGCAGTACGATCGACAGCGTTATTGGCAGCGCGATCGGCAGGGCGACGGCTAGAATCGAAAGGGTCTTCGTAATGGGGTGACGGCGCATGGGATTTGGTGGGTGGTGGGTGGTCATTTGGGCTGTGATTATTCTTCGATTTGGAGATCGTCTTCTTGGACAATGATTTCGATGTCGCGGATGTCTTTGAAAATGACTTCGGTACGTCGATCGCGGGCGTAGTCTATCTTGCGGTTGTTTCCGTCTGAGAGAAGCTGTCGTTCGCCAAAGGAGCGGATGGTCATGCGGCTAGGGTCAATTCCTTTTTTCAATAGGTATTTTCGAGTGTTGCTGGCGCGACGTTGACCGAGTTCGATGTTGTAGGCATCGCTAGCGCGCGGATCGGTGTGACCGTGGAGTTCGATGATTAGGTTGGGGTTGGCGATGAGGACGTCGGTAATGCGATCGAGCACCTTGGCACTTCGGGGACTGATGAAGTCTTTGTCTAGGGCAAAGTGGATGTTTCGGGGAACTTTTAGCCGGATGATTTCCGGGGGCTTCTCTGGGGGGTTGGGTGGTTTTGGCGGGGCGGGGGGCGTCAGGCAGACGGGGGATGGCGGGATGACTTTGCTGGGTACCGCTGTGCCGATGCGGGCGTTGATGGCGGGTTCGGAGGTTCCGTACTGCGGGTGATGGGCAATGGCGCTGATGCGATCGCCGTCGGTGAGTCCGTCTAACGTGGTGCTGAAGCGTCCGTTGGCGTCGGTTTTGGTTTGGGCGATCGGGGTTTCTAGGGGTCCGGCGTCGCTAGCTTTGGTTTTGATACGATAGAGTTCGACGGTGGTTCCGGGATCGGCGGTGCCGCTGACGGTGGTTTCATTGATGGCCAGTTTCCGCACGAGAAATACAGGTGCATTGACCGCTGCGTTTCCTGTGTCTTGACGACGGTTGGGGCTGTTGCGATCGGGGTTGAGTCCGTCCCCGCGTTGCCAGTCGGCTACATCGGTATTGTGGTTGGTATTTAGGTCAATGCTGAGTCCTTCGAGATAGGCAAACTGGTTGTCGTAGATTTGGTTGCCTGTGCTCAGGGGCGACGATCCCACCACAACACCCGCTGCGGTTTGGTTTTGGATAATATTATTATGAACTTTATGGTTATTGCCAGTGATGTAGATGGCGGCACGTCTAAGGCGTCGTCCGTTGAAGATAATGGTGTTGCCTTGGATCTCAACTGTGCCATTCGGTTTGAAGGCATAAATCCCACTGCCATCATTGCCACAGATTAGATTTTTTGCGATGTTGGATTGATTTATGTTGCCTTCTAGACGAATAGCGTCGGGCATTCCCGCTAGACCATTGCTTGTGATAATGTTATTTCTAACTTCAGTGTTATCGGCTCTGACACTGGTGATGATGGCACTTCCGTCATGATTAGCAATCCAGTTATTTCTAATTTGTGTCCCTTGGCTGTTGAAAACTGATATTCCAAAGGCGGAGGTTCGATCGGGCAGGTTTCGATCACTTTTGATTCCCAGCCAGTTTTGTTCGATGAGAATGTCCTTCGGTGGGACGTCATTAAACGGTGCGTTTTCAGCGGGGATTTGCTGTTTTGAAAGATCAGGTGGTGGGTTTGAATGAGAGATAAAAATATCAGCCGGGGGCGTGCTGGCCGTAAGTCCGTGGGTGGAGGTGAACCCGTACAGACTGAGACCGCGCACGGTTACGCGATCGCTCGTAATCGTCAAGCCACGCAAAATATCGATTCCGGGTGCGGGGGTGATTTCGATGATCGGTTTTCGGACGTCGGCGTTTTGTTCAAACAGTCGGGTGGTGGCCTCGTAGCCCGGTTGGGTGGTGCCATCTAGGGTGACAGAGCGGGTGAGGTCGGGTAGCGATCGGGTCAGTGCGATCGTGGTTTGTCCAGTCGGGAGATTAAACCGAATGGTGTTGCCATTGACTGACGGGGTGAGTTGCGATCGTTCGGCGGGACTGATCTGGGTTGGATTCAAGGTGCCATTGCTCAGTTCGATCGCTTCGCGCAGGGTGAGGCGATCGTCCGGAACCACCGTATCTTGATTGCTGGTAACGGTGATGGTGTATGCGATCGGTTGTTGAGAAATGGGTTGGGCCAATGCAGGCGCGAGTCCGATCGTTATTGCGACTGTCGTAAAAATCGTCGTAAAAATGGTATTTTTATTGTTCATTATTTTGCACCTTCCGTACGACTGACGATCGATTCTTGTTGCTGTTTTGGGGCCACGGGCTGTTTACCAAACCCGAAGAGATCATCGAGTTTGGCGGATATCGAAATGTACGGTCCACCGCGCGATCGGGTCCCGTTAAAATCAATGTCGGTCGCTTGCCCAAAGCTAAACCCTGCCGCTAGTCGGAGATTTGGGGTCATGTAATATCCCAGTTCTAATAAGGTTCCAAACTCGTTAAAGTTGGAATTGCTCTGTCCTATCCAGCGACCTTCGGCGGCGATGTCCCATCGGTAACCCAGACGGTAACTGGCGCGAAGTTGGCCCAGGGTAAGGGTGTTGGTGCCAACCAGATCGCTGGCTAGGTATGAGGTGCTCGATCGGATTCCGAGTTTCCCATAGAATTCCCAGCGATAGCTTGGGGCATAAATCGCTTCTAAGGCCAGCAAGTGCGCAGTTGATCCTGATCCGGTTCCAAATAACAGCGTGTTCGGGTTGGAATCTGGATTCTCGCGGTATTCATAGCGCAGCAGCAGATTGAGTTTGTCGTTGTTGGGATCGCGATACGCAAGACCGAGTTTTAGATTCTTGGTATCGTTGAACCCGACGATCGTTTGATTGGAATAATTGGCTTGCTGGTAGCGTCCTAAAAGACTGAGCGCTGGTGTTAACTTTCCCGTTGCCGCAGCGGAGAAAAGCGTGTTGCTACGACCAATGCCCGATCGATGTTCAATGCGTGCGCTGGTTTTGAAATCAGGGTTGTCGGTGTATTCAAAGCCCAGACTGTAACTGTCTCCTGCACCGTAAAGACCGAGGCTAGAACTACTCTGTCCGGGTGCGTAGGGTTGGGCAAACTGCTGGCCGCCTCCGGTGTAGGTGAACAAGTCACCGAAGATGCGCTCATAGCCGACGTTTATTCGCAATCCGGGAGAGATTTTGAATCGGTGCTGAAGACCTAGTGCGCCTTGGCTGCTGCTGCCACCGATGCCGTTCAAGAGCGAATATCGTCCGGTGACGGTGGTGTCTTCGCTGAGTTTGTGGTCGAGAAGGGTCTCAATCGTGGTGAAAGAGTTGGCCGCTTGGAGGGGCGTTGCATTGAGGAACTGCTGGGCAACGCGAACCGTGACGCCGGGGAAGGCGCTCCAGTCCAGACCCACGATCGTTCGATCGGGGTAGAGCGGATCGGTTCCGGTGCTGACACTGCTTTCGTTTTGGGCGCGGAACAGCAAGTTCTTGGCGATCGGCACAGAGAACCGGGAGACAATCTGGTTGCTGTTGGACGTTAGCAGCGATGCACCTGCTCGATCGTTTCGCACACGATTCACCCAGTCAAAACTAAGAGCCGCTGCCCCGAGCTTCTGAGTGACACCGACGCTAACGGTACTGAGATCGTTATTCAGAATGCTACCGGGAACGGCTTGAGAACCTGGATTGTACAAACTCTCAATCGTCGATCGAACCGCAGGCGCAATGCCATAGTTGACTTCGCGATCGTACAATGCCTGCACGCTGGTACTGGGTCCAAGCAACGCTGAAACGGATGCTCCCCAACGGGTTTGGCCCGGAGAGAAGCTAAAGGTTGCGTTGTTGGCGAAGCCTTCATCGACCGATCGATAATAGGCTTTGGCGATTAAACTGGATGACAGTTTGGAATCGACTTCAAAGCGGTAGGCGGTGCCTTGAAAAAGGCCAAAGGAGGATTGGTTATTGGACTTGGCAATTTCGGCAATAAAAGCGCTGTTTTTGCCGAGGCTAATCTTGGCATCGACGCCGTAGAGTTCAAAGTCCTGACCGCCGAGATTCTCCTTGACATAGCTGCCAGCAATCCAACTTTCTTGGCCGTTCCCATTATTACCTCGGGCGAGATTGTACTGCGCCCGTCCTGCATAGAGGTTAGCCGTGTTGTCGTTGTCGTACTGATAAGTGATGACAATACGACGAACCAAAGTGCGTCCGTAGGAATCGAACTCCGTAGACAGCAGCGGTCGCCGTAGCATAATTGCCCCACGATCGTAATCAATCTCGTAGTCTTGGACTCGGGCGAGACTAGACCTGTCAATGACGGTTCCGGGACGGTTCAATTCCTCGGTTTCTACGAAGATATTTTCGCTTCCGGTCTGAACTAGGCGACGGGAAAGAAAATAGTAGCCGCTGGTGCCATTGGGGACAATCGCGTCGCGTTGGAAGCCTTGGAGGTTGTTGCCGTACATCAGCGACACTTGCAGATCGCCGACGTTGTAGTTGGCTTTGAAACCATGGAGCGATCGATTCGTGGCGCTGTAGAGCTGGGAGTTTCGGGCAAATTCTTCGCTCTTGTAGTCGCCCCACATCGCGTAGTCGGTACCTGCGTTCAGGACCGGAGACTGGCGCTCGAATTTGAGATAGACGCTATCAATAGACGGCGCGGTGAATTCAGTTTTGGAACTGTCGCCGTAAATGGGGTAAGTATTGTCGCAAAACTGGTCGGCTTTGAAGAGGCTGTTGGTGCCGTTACAGGTGGTATTTAGGGCACGCGCACTGTTGTAGGCTCCGGTGAAGGCCCACTCGCCGAG
>JAYUJY010000139.1:0-24137 GCA_043764895.1 Synechococcales cyanobacterium
AAAATGCTGGCACACTCAGTTAGATTGCTACTTCACTACTTGAAATTTGGGGATGTCCCAGTCCCGCTTCGATTCATACACTAATTCAGCAACGCCCCAAATCCCTAGGGTTGGATTATGGAGTGGGTGTCATGGTCTTGATTGGCGCATCTTGATCGCATTTGCGTTCGCCTCGATCGGGCGTCGCGTCTGGGTAAAAGGTGATAATGCCGCGATCGTTTTTGACAAATACGGCGTCGAAGGGCTGCGGGGTTTGGTCGTCTTTGATGCTGTAGAGGCAGACGGCGTTGTTTTCACCGCTGTTGATGTTGAAGGCTTTGTAGGCGCGGGTTCCATCGGTGAGGATTTCTTGGGCGTTGCTGACGTAGGAATAGCCTTTTTTTCGATCGCTGACGAGCTTCCCGTTGACTTTTGCCTGAACGCCAACCGTATAAACTGCGCCTGGGTTGACTTCTTCTTGGCGTTGGTTGTTGGGGAGTCGTCCAGCGATGCCTTTTTGCTGGAGTTCGAGGTAGCGCGCGGCAAAGTGGAGTCCACCGATTTTGTTGGTGCCTTTGACTTGGCCGCAAAGGATATGCTCAAATCCGCTGCGAGTGGTCCAGATTTGGACCAGATCTTCTTGAAAGGTCGGCGATGGTTTTTGTTTGGCAAATCCTCGGAGGGGCGTGAGGTTGCCGTCTACAGCATTGCTTATTTGGGTGACGATCGCCGGATTTTTTGCAAACAGTGCTCTTACTTGCGTGGCGCTGACGGTGCTGCCAAATTCGCCGCAGGTCGCCAATACTTCTTTATCAAAGGCATTCACGATCGGCGGTTTTGGGGTGACATCGACAGCTTTTCCCCGTGGGAAGGAGATGGCTTCGGGGATGTCAATCGTATCAAAGAAGGGTTGTAATTCACCTGGCTTTGGAGTGGGGGCAGGGCTAGGTTTGGGAGCGGGATTTTTTTTGCGCCCTTTGAGTTCAGAGAGCGGGACTTTGGCAAAGGTGGATTGGGGGAAGAGAGTCGCGGTTGCTGTGGCGGTTACTGCAATGAGAAGTGCGATCGCCAGGGTGGGTTGGGTTCTAATGAGCATGACCTGAGTCTCCTAAGGAAAATGATTGCAATCTAGGTGTACGAAATAAACCCCTACACCGCAGACCATCTTATCTGACTAAACTCAGATTAAAACGTTCCCTCGATCGCAGCCACACATCGATGCCTAAGCTTTCGATATCAGTAGCAATTACTTCGTAATAGAGATGTGTAAGTACTTTTTCTCGTTCAGAGTAATACTTTCATCAAAAAGCGTAGGAGATTTCTGAAATAAAATCTCAAATTTTTTGTAGGCTGTATTGTAAAAACTGCGCAAAATAAAGATTATAAATGTAGAAGGAGAAATTGGAGAAGAAACTGGAATCCGACAATTCTTATATTGACCTAAGGTCAAGTGAGACCTCGGATGATCAAATTCACAGAAATTAGCTGGGTCAAAATCAAACCTAATTGGAATAGGTAGAATGTTTTTTGCTATAACATCTGCGTAAATCTCATCAAGCTCATAGAGATCAGGCTCATTCTGAAAAGGTTCAAAGGAAGGTGATGGAAAAAAAGACAGTCGATGCGATACTAATTGATCGTTAGAGAAAGTGTACGATAGTTGTATTAAAGCACCATCAATGAGCTTTAAATTATAGTTATTGCTGCGATCAAGCTGCCTGTAGATTTCATGATATTCAATATTCTTCAATGCCACAGATAAGTTGGAAGCTCCAGAGAAGGTGATTTCGACACCATAATCACTAGTGGATATGGAGGATGGATAGTTTTGGCTAACTGATAAGTTGATTGATATTAGCTTCTCGGTCATGGAGTATATTTCTTGTAGGACAATATTAGCATTAGACATTATTCTTGTCCTAACAACGCTCTCAGTCGATTAATAGTTTCTGGTGAGAAGTCATCCATGCGAAGTTCTCCTCTATCTAGGACGTCAACTATATCATCAAGTTCCTTATTCTTACGCTCTAGTACTTTACGCTGACCGATACTTCTATCTCTATTAACAATATTCATATTTTCACGTTCGATTTGAGTAGGATAACGGAAATTTAGTGAGAACTGCGCATTCTTAATTCGGTCGAATTCTTCAGACAATCCGGACATATTAGATCCATAACCAGAGACTCTGACCCACGCCTTACTTCTAGTAATTGCAGTAAATAGAATATTTCTTTTTCGAGCCAGCTCAGAACCTGAAAAACATTCATGAGCATCGATAATGTAGATCATTGCTGCTTCATTACCCTTGGCTCTATATATACTTGTGAAGATGACTGAATCATCACTAAAAAATTCATCTGGAGAAGTAGAAACACCTGCAAGATTAGAATTGATTCCCTTTTTAAACAGTAATTCTCTCGCCAGCCCAACGGCCTCACGAGTCTTTAAGGGATTAGCATGGATCACCATGATGTCATCAGACCTCAGCTCATCTTCAGTCAGGTTTTTCTCAATGGCATCAACTAGCCATGTTGCCTGATCTTGGGCATTTCTCAATATCTTAAACTGGATCAAATCGTCCATTAGAGGATAACTCTCGATAAATAGAGGACTAGCCTCACTTTTTCGAGAGAGTTTCACAGATTCTCCATCTTTTAGTTCTCCATCATCAACTCTATAGCCAATGTCTAGCCACAATTGCGATGAATCAAACATTTGGACAAGTCCTTGAGTTCTATATATCCCGAATCCAAGTGCATGAGCAGTTGTAAGTACAGGTTTAGAGTTACGATAACATTTCTCTAAAATAATATCCTGTTTTCCTTCTCCTATCCCATTTCTTAATTGAACATTAGGCTGACCACTTCCATTAAGACCAAAAATATTTTCGGCTGGCTCCATTAACTTCTTACTTAGACTTTGAAGTTCATCATATGCATATACTAACCGTTTTGGAGGTAGTAAAATCTCATAGCAAAGCCTTAGAAAATGATGTGAAAAATCCTGTGCTTCATCAATCAAAATTGCATCATAGTAATGATGAGTCTCTCCAATTTCACGCAGGGCTTTTTGGCAAACTAAATCAAACTCCTCACCAAGTCTAGATATTCGTTTAGCATCCATGAAGTCCATATATTCGACATTATGCTTCATGCAAAAATCGTAATATATACCTGGAGTTTTGGGACTTCCCCAAGCATGAATGATGTCTATCTTTTCCCAATCTGGCTCCTCATTAGTATGTTCAATACTAAATGTATTAATGAGCTTCTTAAACTGATCTTTCAACGATCGAGTATTAAAAGTAACTGCTATTTTCCAGTCAGGATGTTTAGCATGTAGGTAGGCAACCTTCAATGCTAATACAATAGTTTTCCCAGAGCCAGCTAAACCTCGAATACGCTGAACACCTTCTACAGTTGAGATGACGGCTTCACTTTGCGTACTGTCTAAATTAGCAATTGAATCTTCTAATTTCTTTAGTTTTGCACCTCTTGAATCATCTTTTCTAATATAGCTTCGCTGCTTCTTATTTCTAATAGTCGTAATCCCTTGTATGGCTGAGACAAGAGGTTCAAAATATTGATCGCCATCATTCCATTCCCGAGAAGATATAAAATGAGATATATCACGGCTATCTTTTATAATCGGATAATCACTATTGTTATCATAGGCCGGGATGTTAGCAGCAGGTGCATAAGTTACTACCCAAATTTTAACTCCAAGCTCTCTTCGTTTGGTCAATAATTTATACTGCAAGAGTTTTGCTTGCAACTTTGTATAACTTTCATCTTGAAACTCAGCTACAGTGTTCAAGTCAATTTGAGTACCTTCAATTAACTGAAAAACAATAACTCCATGTTTTCGAGAAAGAAAGAGCGCATCTACTTGATAACCACCTTCAGCCGTTCCAATAATTGGATATCCTAAATAAAGTGTCCCTTCTAATTCTCTATGATGGTCAAAGAATGTAGCTAGTTGCTGGGATGCGACAGGCTTAGAAAGATCACCGCGAATTATATTAACCATAAAACCTCATCAATATTATCGAGACTATTTCAGTGCAGCACAACACGATCACAGATTCTAGGATGATCCGATAGCTAGTGCAGCGTATCTATACTACTCTAGCTATTTTGGTACATCATTTACCTAAAACGTTCCCTCGATCGCATCTACACACCGATCGCACAGCAACGGATGCAATTCAAAACTTCCCACGTTGAGTGAGTAGTTCCAACACCGATCGCACTTAACGCCATCCGCATCCGCAACACCAATGCCTAAGCTTTCGGTGACGGTGGCGTACTTCATGTCTGAAAGACGATCGGGCGTATCTAACAACTCAACCTGGGAGGCTAAGAATAGATAGCGTAATTCATCAACGTGATTTCCGGTGGCTTGGTTTAGCGTTTCGAGGAGCGATCGTAAACCGCTATCACTCACGTAAACGAGTAGCTTCGCTTCCAATGACGAACCGATGTCTTTTCCAGTTCGCGCCTGTTCCAAAACTTTGTTTGCTTCCGTTCGTAGGTCGCGTAGTTTGAGCCATTTCTCTGCGAGTTCGGGTTGTGCCCAAGTTGCATCAAGAGTCATCCAACCGGATTCAAAGACGGATTTGTAAGGCGTGGAGTAGGGCAAGAATTGCCAGATATCTTCGGCTAGATGCGAGAGGACGGGAGCGATCGCTTTGGCGAGATTTTCTAGGGCGATGCTGAGGACCGTCTGACAACTGCGGCGACGGAAGGACTCTAGATTGCTGATGTAGAGCCGATCTTTGGCGGTGTCGAGGTAGAAGTTTGAGAGATCGACGACGCAGAAGTTCTGAACGGCTTGGAAGAATCGGAAGAATTGGTAGCTCTCGAAGGCTTCGGTCACTTCAGCAAACACTTCAGTCACTCGGTGTAGCATGTAGCGATCGATTTCGGGAAGTTGATTGTAGGGAACTGCATCTTTTGCCGGATCAAAATCGTGCAGGTTGCCGAGCAAGAATCTTGCTGTGTTGCGAACTTTGCCGCGTGCGTCGCCCAATTGTTTGAGCATGTTTTTGCCGAGGGGCACATCGGTAGAATAGTCTACGGAGGACACCCACAACCGCAGTACGTCAGCCCCATAAGGCGGTTCTTCTTTTTGGTTTTTGCCGCCGAGAATGACGACCGATGGATCAACAACATTGCCGATCGATTTACTCATCTTGATGCCCTTTTCATCGACGGTAAATCCGTGGGTCAGCACTGTTTTGTAGGGTGCTTGTCCATTAACGGCGACGCTGGTGAGGAGGCTTGATTGGAACCAGCCGCGATGTTGATCGGAGCCTTCGAGATAGAGGTCTGCGGGGTAGGGTAAGCCGCGTTGCTGAAGCACAGAGGCCCAGGAAGAACCGGAGTCAAACCACACATCCATCGTGTCAAACCCTTGACGATAGGTGTTGCCGTCATTGTGATACGTTGCGGGGAGAAGTTGCTCAATTGACATTTCCCACCATGCGTCAGTTCCGTGTTCAGCTACGATCGCTTTGATGTGTGCGATCGTTTCAGCATTGATAAGCGGTTCATTCGTCGCAGCGTTGTAAAACACCGGGATCGGGACGCCCCAAGTGCGTTGTCGCGAAATACACCAGTCCGATCGGTCGGCGACCATCGGCGTGATGCGATTTTTGCCTTGGGCTGGAATCCACGTTACGGTGTCGATCGCCGCTAGGGCTGCATCTCGGAAGCCAGACACGGATGCAAACCACTGCTCGGTCGCTCGGAAAATCACAGGCTTTTTCGTGCGCCAATCGTAGGGATATTTGTGTTGGTAGGGTTCTTCTTTAATTAAGCAACCTGCGTCTTGCATGGCAGCAATAATGGCAGGATTAGCATCTTTGAGAACATTCAATCCCGCGAACTGTCCGGCTTCTTCAGTCAGAATTCCGGCATCATCAACGGGAGCCAAGATCGGCAGATTGTACTTTTTCCCAACAATGTAATCCTCTTGGCCATGACCGGGCGCAGTATGGACCAATCCTGTTCCAGCGTCTGTTGTAATGTAGTCGCCACCGATCACGATTTCGGAGATGCGATCGAAGAGTGGATGTTTGTACGTGCAGTGTTCCAATAGCTTTCCCATTGCTGATGCTTTGGGTTCTAGCGTCGTGCCGAGTGTGATCGCGAGTGATTCAATTAAGTCTTTCGCGACGAGGAGATATTTGAATCGGGTAGGGTTGTTTTCGCCGACTTCGACGACGGAATAGACGAGATCGGAATTGACGGCGATCGCGAGATTGGCAGGTAAGGTCCAAGGGGTGGTGGTCCAGATTGCGACACCGAGTTCGCCGAGGAATGAGTCGAACGGCATCTGTAATTCGGGTGACAGGTTTAGCATTTCAAACGCGGCGTAGAGGCTGGTTGAAATGTGGCCTTCGGGATATTCGAGTTCGGCTTCGGCTAAGGCGGTGCGGGAACTGGGACTCCAGTAGACGGGCTTGAGTCCGCGATAGATGAAGCCTTTGAGGAACATTTGTCCGAAGACTTCGATTTGGGCGGCTTCGTAGGCGGGTTCGAGGGTGACGTAGGGGTTTGTCCAGTCAGCCCAGATGCCCCAGCGTTTGAAGTCTTCGCGTTGATTATCGATCGTTGCGAGGGCAAATCCTTTGGCTTTTTTGCGCAGGGCGATCGGAGTGAGTGCTTTACGTTCCTCTTGTTTGAGCGTTTGCAGGACTTTGAGTTCGATCGGCAGTCCGTGGCAATCCCAACCGGGAATGAAGCGCACTTTGCGGCCATTCAGAAGCTGATATTTATTAATAATATCCTTAAGAATTTTATTCAGCGCGTGGCCGACGTGGAGGGAACCGTTGGCGTAGGGAGGACCATCGTGGAGGGTGAAGGGTTCGCCCATGTTGGTTTCGGCCAGCGTTTCGTAAATCTTTGCGTCGTTCCAGATAGCCTGAATTTCGGGTTCGCGTTTGGTTGCGTTGGCCCGCATGTCAAACTTTGTTTGGGGCAGGTTGACGGTGGTTTTGTAGCTTCCAGGTTCTGTGAGCGCCATGATTTACTTGGGATTCGGGGGAGTTTAGGTTCGATCGAATTTAGATATTATAGGGGAAGGGGGAATTGAGAATTGAGAATGTTGAATTGAGAATTGAGAGGTTACTTTTTGGCGATCGTGATGATTTCGCTGACGGCAAACCAGATGACTGAAAAGCCGCCGACACAGACCTATCTAAAACTCGAAAGATACTCGGATCGGTGGGATGAGCGATCGATGGCCTCTAGATACACGAAGTCCCGATCTTCTCGCATGGGGAAAACCGGGACTTGGGCTAAATCGATCGACGGATCAATTTAGATCTCGAAGGCTGTTCATGAAGCAACGCCGTTAAGCGCTACCCGTGAAAACGACTTCAGGGAATTTGGTCTGAGCTTCGGCAACTGGACGGCTTTTGCCTTCTTCTTGCCAGTAATTGATCACTTCGGTCGCTTTGTTGAGAAGTTCAACGCGATCGGCTTCAGAGATCCAATGTTTGGCTTCGAGTTCAGTTTTCATCTGCTCCCAAGCGTCATTCCGGGGCCAGAAGTAGTAGCAGGTGAGGGGGCTAGTGCCTTTTCCCACCACTTGGTCTACAGCAAGCGCAACGTCTTTGTCTAACCAAAGAACTTTTAATACAAATTTCGACAAATCAAATCCTCCAGCGCGGGGTCCCATGCTCGTCTGATACAGCCAAGAATTATATCAGAAAGGTGGGCGGGATTTACGATCGGACTTTTTAGGGTTGTAACAATTCTTGGATCCACAGGCGATCGGCCTCTGACAATTTAGGGGGTGGAACGGGGTTGCTGTAGCTCAGGCGCGTTCGATAACTGCAACGATCGTAAACGCCATCAAAGATGGTTTGGAGATCCACTGCTAAGGACTCGTCGGGTTCTTGTAACGGTAGGCTGAAAGTCGGAATCCGATCACGCAAGGTGAATCCATAGAGATCGGCGGTTGGGCGAAGGTTCGATCGGCTGACCAGAATCCGGTAGTTCATGATTCCAGTCATGCCTCGCATGGACATGGGGTTACCAGAGCGGAGAAAATCGAGTTCGACAAGATGGGAGCGACTGGATAAGATGCTCCGGCGTTTTGCTTCATAGGTATCTCGACCTTCTCCGGTTCGTTTGTTGGTGGGGGAGAGGAGTTCGATCGTGGTGATGACTGCATCGGTCCCGATTTCACGAACTTGAAGATAGCGTTCCTTTCGTTCTAGCTCGACTGGGATCTGAACCTTTTGAGGTCTGATTTGGACGGCAGTTGAGGCGGAAGAAGAAGAAATGTTTGTGCGGCTCTGCTGCGATCGGGCGAGAATAACCGTATCAGGAATCCCGACTAAGAGGTCTTCCTCACCATCGTCAAGATAGGTTCTTGCTTCAATTTCGACATAGTACTTTGGCTGGAGATGAGGTGCAATCGTATCGGCGATCGCCACTAAAAATCGGTTATGAAAGGAAGCCCAAAAAATTGGGTCTTCGAGGTAGGGGTCCATTCCTGGGAAGGGCGATCGCATAAAGTTCCCTTTGCATCATCGGTTGTACTTATTGTAGATCGGGTGAGGGAGAGTCTGGGGTTTTGCGGGATGATGGTGGGGTTGCTTTTTAGGGGGATGGGCTTGTGATTGTGGCGTTTGATATTGATGGGGTGATTCGAGATGTGGCGGGGTCTTATCGACTGGCGCTCTCTGATACGGTGGAGTATTTTACGAGTGGCGGCGCGGTTTCTGGTGGCTGGCGTCCGACGCCGATCGACATTGATACGTTGAAGGGAGAAGGGGTTTGGAATAATGATTGGGAGGCGTCGTTGGAGTTGGTGTATCGGTATTTTGAGGGATTGGGGCGATCTCGCAGCGATCATCCGGTGAGTTATGAGGCGATCGTGGCGTTTTTTCAGTCGAAGTATCGGGGCGAAATGATTGATGGCGCTTGGACGGGATATTTGGCGGGGGAGCCGTTGCTGGTCGATCGATCGTATTTTGAGGACTTAACGTCGGCGGGGATTAAGTGGGGATTTTTTAGTGGGGCGACGACGGTTTCGGCGCGGTTTGTCTTAGAAGGGCGAGTGGGATTGGAGAATCCGCCGTTGGTGGCGATGGAGGATGCGCCGGGGAAACCGGATCCTGCGGGATTGTTTGAGACGATGAAACGGTTGGATGCAGCACCTGATGAGACGGTGGTGTACGTGGGCGATACGGTGGCGGATATGACGACGATCGTTCGAGCGAGAGAGCAAGATTTGGGTCGATCGTTTTTGGCGGTTGGATCTTTGCCGCCCCATGTGGTGACGGGAGAGCCTGCGGTGCGGGAGGGATATGAGGCGAGTTTGCGATCGGCGGGGGCGGATGCGATCGTCTCTTCGGTGCGGGAGATTACGCCGGAGTTTTTGCGGCTAATGCAAGGTTGAGAAGTGGGCGATGAGTTCCAAGCGGGAGGATTGTAATAGCAATGCCATGTAATCTGGACTCGATAGGTTGAGCAGTTGTGGAATGATGGCTCGAAGGCTTTCGTCGATCGCACCATAGCGGAGCTTCATCAGGCTTTCGATCGCCGATCGTCGTTCCTGTTCGAGACCTTGTTCGAGACCTTGTTCGAGACCTCGACGAACGGTTTGCTTTTCCCATTCTAGGTAGGCTTGTGAGAGTGCCATTAGGGTTTGCTCCTCTTCTGTGCTGAGTTGACCTGTTATTTCTATACTAATACGCCAAGACGTTAAGAGGTTCAAGGCGTTGGTGCGTTTGGGGTCGGTGTCTCGAAGGAGGATGAGTTCTTCGATGGCATCGTTTTGGATTCGACCTTTGCTCATCAGGCGGAGCCAGAGGGTGTCGGGGGTGTTGGGGAGTTCGTCAATGGCGACAATGGTTGTTCTCCAACCTTTCCCACAGCGGTAAAATCCTTCTCCCATGCTTGGATCGAGTTCTGCTTTGAAGTCTTTGAGAAGCCTGTCGGAAACTTCGGCGGCGAGGATCCAAAGGTGGGGTGGGGCTTCGATGGGGATCTGCGGATAGTCTTGGGGGAGTTCTGCGGTGAGGGTGAAGAGTTTGATGGTGCAGGTTTCGAGGTCACGATCGGTAAGGGCGATGCGGTAAGGTTCGAGGAGAGCGGGAGTGGTAATCATTTTCGCCAGCATTCCGAGTTCGGCTTCGTTGGGAATGGCTCCGGGATGAGGGGCGAAAAAGATATCGATCGTGCGTTCGGACCCTAGGACGGCGAGGTTCGGGATGACTTGTCCGAAGGGAGAGAGGAGTTCTTGGAAAAGGCGTTTATTAAATTGATCGAAGGGTTTGGTGGGCATAATTGATGAGCGGCTAGCTGTAATGTTCAGTATATTAGGACGATGACCTAATCCAAACAGGATGGCGATCGCAATGCAATTTTTGTTTCCTAGTGATTACTTTAGTGTTAAGAAACCTGATGAAGGATTTATTGATCAAGTGTCTTGCTTTCGATCGGCGAGATTTGAAACGTCGGTGATTTCGTTGGAAAATTTGGGGACGGCGGCGTCTAAAATTATTCCGCAGCCTGCTACGGATGACCCGATCGTTTATCGAGGTTGGATGCTGTCAGCCGCTGACTATGGGACATTGGTGGAGACCGTGGAACGAACGGGTTGCTCGATGTTGATTTCGCAAGATCAGTATTTATCAACGCATTATTTACCGAATTGGTATGGGTTGATCAACGATTTGACACCGGAGACCCGGTTCTTTTCGATCGAGGATGATCTGGAACAGGCGTTGCGATGTTTAGGATGGGATGGATTTTTTATTAAAGATTATGTGAAATCGCTAAAGACTTCGATCGGTGCGCGTATTAATGATCCGGCGGCGATCGGAATGGTGATTGCTGAAATGGAAAAGTTTAGAGGACAAATCGAAGGGGGAATTTGTGTGCGACGCCTTGAGGATTTTCGCGTTGAGACGGAGCAACGATATTTTGTATTGCATGGGAAAGTCTTTGCAGCAGACTCGAATACTAAAATTCCTGACATTGTGCTGGACTGTGCAAAACGGATTTCGAGTCCGTTCTTTTCGGTAGATGCGATTGATCGGGCGGACGGGGTTCAGCGAATTGTGGAGATTGGGGATGGACAGGTTTCGGATTTGGTAGGGTGGACGGCGGAACGGTTTGTGCAGTTGTGGCGTTGATGAGGGATTGATCGGCTCCAGCTCAAGGGAATCGACTTAAGGTTTGGTGGATTCATCCTGAGTATTCCAGAGTGGAGGCGCTTTACAGTCCTGATGGGTCAATTGCGATCGATGCGGGATTGACGATCGGGGCATCGAGGGCGGTTCGTGGAGCGATCGGTAAAACGGATGATAGAAAGGCCACCGTTTAAACTGGTTTAGGCGCTGAAGTCGGCGAACTACGCAGACAACAAACGTCATAACTTAGTGCAGGCATCGGCCAGAATCAATCAGCTTTTGATTCAGCCGGGGGAGATTTTTTCGTTTTGGTGGCTATAAGGATTTGCGGGTGCTAAATTCGTTGCCCCATGCGATCGCCTTTAATGTGCATTGAACCCGATCAGATTGTAGGTGAACTATGGGCGAAGAACCCTGTTGTTCGGTTTAGCGTTGAGGTTGAGGCGGTGCGACGGGAAGCGACGATCGAGGTGACCACGCACAGGCGATCGAATGCAACATCGCAAGTAGAGGTGGTGACGGTTAACTGTTATCGATTGCCACAGAATGAGAATATGAACGCGATCGATTAAGGATTTGGATGAGATATAATAATTTAAATACACACCTTAAATCAAACCTTTAAGTCAACGCCATGACGGACGATCGAGCCACTAATGAAATCAAAATTGATATAAATAACGCACAGGATTACTTAATTCGGGGGAAGGCGGCGTTTGAGGCAGGATTTTATCAGGATGCGATCGCATTATTTCGACAAGGTGAGACAAGTCAAACGGAAGACCGATCAATGGCGATCGATGGTGAGCTGAAGACCTGGTTGGTGATGGCCTATGAGGCAGCGGGCGATCGATCGGCGGCGTTGAATCTTTGCCGAATTGTGAGCCGTCATCCCCATGGTCAGACCCGCGATCAGGGGAAACGGCTGCTGTACATTCTCGAAGCGCCGAAGTTGAAAATGAAGTCGGAGTGGCTGGTGGAGATTCCTGATTTGAACCATCTTGACAACACCGACGATCGAGCTTGGACTCTGCCGCCCGCAAACCTTTCACCGCAGCCCAAGCTTCGGCCAACTAAGCCAAAGGGCTACGTTATTCCAGAACCAACTGATCCGACCACGGTAAATATGGGCGATGAACGATCGGTCTTTTGGCTCTTGGGGGCGGTGGGTTTAGTCCTAGTGGGATTAGGGTTCTATGCCACGATGTAAACCGAATTTACGGCGATCGATCGGCCTGTTCTGACTAAAGCTTGATTGATCATCGCAACGACTTCAGCACGAGTCGCATCTCGGTTTGGGGTGAATTGGTTCACGTCGGGGACATTGACCACAATTCGATTTTGAATCGCATCTGCAACGGTAATCTGAGCGGCATTAGGAATGCTAGCGCGATCGCTGAGTTTATCTAAAAGACTCAGGCTTCCTCCTGAAAGCGACAACCCACTAGACAACGCTTGAACCAGTTGTAAGCGCGTCATTTTTTGATCAGGGTTGAACTTTCCAGTGCCATCAGCATTTAGAAAGTTTGCACTATAGACTTGATCGATTGCACTCTTCGCCCAGTGATTGCTAGGAACATCGCTAAAGACGACCGACGATCGAGCGGGAGATGGATTGATGGCACGGGCTGCGATCGCTGCAAACTGGGCGCGGGTAATGGGTGAATCGGGTTTGAATGAGCCGTCGCTGTAGCCTCGGACATAATCCTGCATCGCCATAGACAATACAAAATCTTTGGCCCAATGTAAATCCAAATCGGTAAATCGAACTTGGGTACTATCCGGTTCGACAATGTAGGTAGAGGCGATCGGAGTGCCGCGATTGATGGTGACGAGGGATTGGTAGAGAATGGCTGCAAACTCAGCGCGGGTCATGTCGCGATTGGGGTTGAGCTGTTTGGGCGTGGGATAGTTGACGACCATGCGCTTTTGGGTGGCCGTTGAAACCGCCTCGACGGCATAGCTCGGGATTCCGGTGCGATCGCTGTAAATCCCGAGGGCGCTAAGTTGTCCGCCTGTGAGACCGAGACCGCTGACCAGTGCGACGATCGCTTGGACTCGGGTAAGATTTTGGCCGGGGCGGAAGGTGCCGTCGGGATAGCCGGAAATAAAACCCATCGCCGTGGCCTTATTAATGGCTTCTGCGCCCCAGAAGTTGCTTGGGACGTCATTAAATGCGATCGGCTGGCGTTTGGCGGGGAGATCAAAGGATTTGGCTAGGATGGCGGCAAACTGAGCGCGGGTGAGAATGGCGTCGGGTTTGAAACTGCCGTCGGGGAAGCCGCTGATAAAGGCACGATCGACGAGTGCTTGGATAAATGCCTGTGCCCAGTGCGATTGGATGTCAGTCGGTTTGACTAAAGGCGGGGTGATCGGCGGGGTGATGGGGTCCGGAAAAGGCGTTTCAACATTGGGATCTATCGGGGGCGGCGTAACTTTCGGCGGCGTAACGATCGGCGGCGTAACGATCGGCGGCGTAACAACGGGCGGATTGGTGGCGATCGGGGGAATGACCGCAGGGGGGACTTCGTTGCTGAGGAGTTCGATCGGGCCTTGTAACCGGGCGGGATTCAATTGGTTCCCGACTGAAATCAGTGTGACGGGCGGACTCGTGACATTTTGCAGATCTGCTTCGCCGTTATCGCGGAAGATATTGCCGCCCGGTTCTTGGGGACTTCCGAGGTTTGGGAGTGATGTTTCGAGGACGACTAAGCCGCTTTCGGTATTGCGTTCGACGGTGTTGCCGCGCAGGACGGGCCGTGCATTTCGCGAAAGAACGATGCCCGATCGGTTCTCAAAAATCTTGTTATCGGCAATCAATGGCGCAGCATTATCCCCGATCGCTAATCCAAATCCAGTGTTTTGAAGTGTGTTTTTCCGAAATTCACCTTTCGATTCCCGCACGATGGAAATCCCATTCGCCGCATTCATCACAAACAGACAATCCGTGACGATCGCCTTGGCGGTTCCTGTGGAGAAGATGCCTTCGCGTTTGCATTCCGTAAACGTACAGTTTGCGATCGTCGGATCGGTACTTTCAATCCAGAGACCTGTGCCGCGCGTGTCGGAGTTGGTGACGCTAACGCCCCGCAGTTGCGATCGGCTATCGGGCCTAAGGGTGACGTTTTGCATCCCGAAGCTGGGACTATTGTGTTTGCCGCTTCCGGTGATTTGGGTGCCTTTCCCTTTGACGCTTTCGTCGCCTAAAAGGATCACGTCTACCGGAATGACGATCGGAAAGATTTCCCCACTGGCGGCATTGTAGAGGCCGGGGGCGAGTTTGACTGTGGTTCCGGCGCTCACGGACTGGAAAGCACGGGTGATGGTCTTGAAGGGGGCGCTCTGGGTGCCGGGGGCGGTATCGGTGCCGCTGGTGGGATTGACGTAGAGTTGAGCCATGGGGATTGTGGGTTTGAAGATATTAGACGGTTTTATGGTAACGAGGATGGCCCGAAGACGTCATCTAATGTACAAAGCTTTACGGTATTGGGAGAAAATCAGGAACGTCTGTTCAAATTGCGATCGGTGACGAAAAATCCCGTAGGGGCGAATGGCATTCGTCCGGTTCGCCAGAGATTCACCCAGTTCCCAGGTTCGTCAAAGGTTCTTCCAGTTCCCAGGTTCGCCAGAGATTCGCCCAGTGCCACCAGGATACGATCGATTTTTAGGGGGATTCTGTCCAGGAGCATTTGGGGGTGGGTCAATTCCTTGGCGAGCCGGGTCAATGCCATTGCCCCCTACGGGATTCTTCGTTATCTCAATTAAACCAAAAATCCCCCGGCCTAACCTAGACCGGGGGATTTTCAGGGGCTAATTTAGACTAGCTTCAACTTCGGATAATATTCAATCATGTCATCACTCGTAAGGACGCCATCTAATGCACCGGGTTGCCAAAGCACTTCCAATGACAAGAGCCGCTCACTGCCCACTGCACCTAAGGTACTTAGCGCCCGACGCAAATCGACTGCATCGTTGATTTCCGGAATCTCTAGCTTGCCTTCAGCACCCACTAGCAACGTCACAACGATGTACTCGCTCGATTGCTCTGCCAAAGATCCGGGCGTGGAAACCGTAATGGCTCGATCGCCCGACTTGATTTGGCCTGCAACGTTCGAGACCGTCTCACCTAGGAACTTACTGCGCTCAGACAACGCCATCCGGTTAAATTCAGACTCTGCGGCTAGCATAGACGACTGCTTCGTCTCGCCTCCAGCATAGGCCCAATATTCTGGGTGACGCATCAAGGACAAAGTAGTTTCTTGAAGCACTTGGGTCAGACCCGCGCTAGAACTGGTGTTGGCACTAGCGGCAATGCGATTGAGATCAGCTTGGAGCGACTTCGCATCCGCCAAAAGACCCACTTGAACTTTGCTGACCGACACGGTTGATGATCCGCCGCCGATCCCTTGTCCACCGCCCTCTTGGAAGCGCTGGAAGGCTTGCAATGCGACACTAGCCAAGCCTGCAAACACGAGTAGTTGCAACAGTCCACCACCGCCTAGGCCGCCGCCGAAGAACATCCAAGGGGACGGGAAGAAGAAGAAACTACTGCCACCGCCCATGCCGCCGCCTCGGTTATAACCGCCGCCACCGCCGTAGGAGCGAGGGGCACTATAGCTGCGACTGGGGGACGATCGAAACGACCCGCCGCCCATTCGTCCACCATAGGAAGCTGCATCGGCAGGCGTCGCTTGGCTGAAGAATAGGGTTGCAACAAGAGCAATCAACGCGATCGCACTCGTTACCGATTTTAAAAGTTTTTGAAGTTGATTTTTCATGTGCAAACGCTACGAGGCGACCTGTTGTTGGAACGTGAATAGAGCTGGGTAGACATCTAAGTCGTGGACAAAGCGGCCCGAAGCAATCCTTTGTTGTTATGGAATACTTTATATACTGTATCGCGTTAGCCCAAAAGCTGTAACTGTGAGACCGCCCCGATTTAGGTCTGATTTCGGTTGGGATCCCCGAACCTACCCCAGATTGAATTCTTCATCTGGATGAATACCCTGATAAATAAACAGTGGTAAAGTAGCGGTCAGTGTCATTCCTAGCCCCATTCAACGTGTCGATCCATCATGTCAGATCTGCCCACCGTCAAACCTTCAAGTCCCAGCACAGCGCCGCCGCCCCCCACGCCGCTTCGTTGCATTTTGGGGTCGGGCGTTGCGGGTGGTCTGGCTTTTATGATCTGGCAACTGACTCAATCTATTGCCATTAGCTTTGCTCGGACGCCTATTGTCTCTGATAACCGAATTGTGGTCCGAATGTCTACTGCGATCCGAACGCTGGTTGTTGGCATGAGCGCGATGGGCACGGGGATATTTGCGCTAGCGTGTGTGGGATTGTTGGGATTAGCGTTGCAAACTCTGTTCACTAAATCTAGCGAAGACATAAAAGAATGAGCATCGGAATCTGGATTTTAGGCGATCAACTGAATCTTAACCAATCGGCATTGGCCAGTCTTTCGGGCATCGATCCAACTTCAGTATCGGTGCTACTGGTAGAGTCTACCGATCACGCTCGCATCCGCCCCTATCACCAGCAAAAGCTCATTCTCGTGTGGTCGGCCATGCGACATTTTGCGCAGGAACTTCGATCGATCGGGTTTAAAGTGACTTACGCGGAGTGTGATGAATTTGGGTCTGCGGTGGAGGCATGGATTAAGACTGACGGCATTACGGATCTGCGGATGATGGCTCCAGTGGACAAACCCTTTGCAGGACTGATCGCTGGGCTGAATTTGGACTGTGAAATTAACAGTATCCCCAACAATCATTTCATCTGGTCTGAAACCGAATTTACAACCTGGGCCAAGCCGCGAAAGCGAATGCTAATGGAAGACTTTTATCGCGAAGGTCGCAAGCGGCTCAATATTTTGATGGATGAGCAGGGAAAACCTGTGGGCGGGGCTTGGAACTTTGATAAGGAAAACCGTAAGCCACCGAAAAAGAATGACCCAACGTTCAAGCCGCCTGCTCCTCGATGGTTTGAACCCGATGCGATCGTCCAAGCCGTGACGCAGAAAGTTCTTGAACTAGATTTTCCGACCTATGGCAGTGCGAATGGGTTTGGGTGGGCGGTGAATCGATCGCAGGCACTTCAAGTATTAGATACCTTTATTGAAACTAGACTATCCACCTTTGGCCCGTACGAAGACGCCATGGTTACAGGCCAAGATACGCTCTGGCACTCGCTTCTGTCGCCATATATGAATATAGGTTTGCTGCAACCCTTAGAAGTCATTCAGCGAGTGGCGTCCGAATTCGAGTCCCGTGATGATTTGGATATCAATAGCGTTGAAGGGTTCATTCGGCAGGTGATGGGCTGGCGTGAATATATGCGTGGCATTTATGTGATCACAGACGATCAATATAGCGATTCAAATTGGTTTGGTCACGAACATCCTTTACCGGAGTTTTTCTGGGATTCTAGAAAGGCAACGATGAACTGCCTGAAGCAATGCCTCAGCCAAACCGAACGATCGGCCTACAGTCACCATATCCAGCGGCTAATGATTCTCAACAATTTTGCGCTGATCGCAGGCTACAATCCACAGGAAATTGAGCAGTGGTTTCATTCGGTCTACATAGATGCTTACGACTGGGTGATGCAACCGAATGTGATTGGGATGGGACAGTATGCGGACGGCGGATTTCTGGCATCGAAGCCCTATGCGTCGTCAGCTAACTATGTCAATAAGATGAGTGATTATTGCAAGGGCTGTGAATATGATTACAAAGCCCGAATTGGCGATCGGGCCTGTCCTTTTAACTATTTTTATTGGGATTTTCTCGATCGACACCGCCCGAAGCTAACGACCCAAGGACGAATGAGTTTTATTCTAAAAAATCTCGACAAAATGGCACCAGAGGATCTTGAAGAAGTGCGAGAATTGGCACGATCGTGGCACGAATCATGAGAGCATTTTTTGCCTTGATGTGAGGAGACATCTGGACGATGCCTTTTGATTGCTAAGAGGACGGGGACTTTCGATATAATTAGCAAATAATCTTATGTCTTGGTAGTTTCTATGACGATCGCCCTTCAACCGGATCAAGAGCAGTTCATCCAAGCCCAATTGGATACGGGGCGCTACACGAATGCGGCAGAAGTGCTAGCTGAGGCATTTCGGCTCTTAGAAAAGCGGAATCATTACGATCGATGGGTAGAAGAGATGCGGTGCAAGATTGATGTGGCAGCAGAACAGCTTGACCAGGGGGAAGGTGTGGATGGGGAAACGGCGATCGCGGCGTTGCGAGCTAAACTCCATCAAGGACGGACTGTGTAAGCGGATATGAGTCAGTATGTTATTTCGCCAGAAGCAATTCGTGATTTGGATAAAATCACTAGTTATTTTGCTGATCGCAATGTGGATGCAGGCGATCGGTTGTTGGATGAGTTTACGAAGAAGTGTCGATTTTTGACTCAGTTTCCGTTAATAGGTCGTCGCTATGCGGAGGTTCGTCCCTATTTGCGTGGCATTCCGATGCAAAAGTACATCCTCTTTTATCGAATCTTAAATGATGGAATTGAAATCATGAGGGTGGTGAGGGGCGATCGAGATATTGAGGCAATTTTTGATGAGTCCTCGCTGTAGTAAGGTAATAACATGGGAACTCAAAAATCGAAGCGGCGCAATTTTTCAGGGTTCTCGCTGGATGAGGCTTTTATTGAGGTGCAGGTGGAGAAGCTGCTGGAGTGGCAATTGAAGCCAACTATAGTGGCGGGAAGTGATGTTTTTCAGGCGGTGTTGCTGCGGTTGAAGCGATTTGATACTCGGCGGAATGAGCGGGGTCGGGAGTTGATCATTGATGCAATTTTGGCGGAGGCGTTGTTTGGGTTTGAACGGCTAAAAGCTTGGAAGGGGGCACCGTTGGGAGCGGAGGGTTTGGTGGGGGAGGCGGATTATTTGATTACGCCCGATCGGGATTATTTAGCATCACCCTATTTGTGTGCAGTGGAGGCGAAGAAGGACGATTTTGAGAAGGGGTTGGCGCAGTGTTTGGTGGAGATGAAGGCTTGTTGGTTGAATAATCGGGATGCGGGACGGGAGGTGGAGGTGTTTGGGATTGTGACGAATGGGACGGGGTGGAAGTTTTATCGCTGGGCGGCGATCGGTCAGGTGTATGAGACGACGATGTATGGTGAGCATGAAATGCCTGTTTTGTTGGGGGCGTTGAATCAGATTTTGCAGATGTGCGATGACCTGCGATCGTAGCTTGAGAAGTGGGGTCGTTGTTATTCTGGAAGGTTCAAATTGTGTATCATAGATTTGAAGCTATCTGGAAAAAAGGTCGTCACGATGGTATCTAGTGCAGGCGTTAGAGACACGATTACAACCCTCAGCGATCTGCAACAGCGTCTTGGCATTTCGCAGACCCAAAACGATGATTTCTTTGGGGAGTGGACGGACCATTTGCCATTGCTTAATTCTCAAGAGCACCGATCGATCGATCGCCTCAAACAACGCTATGACTATCACCGAATTGAGGGTCTACTCCTCGAAAGTACGATCAATTTGGTGGTTACGTCGCCGCTTCTCGAACTCTTGGGATTCATAGATCCGCCGTTTCACGTCAAGTCTCCCTATGGCATTTTGCTTGAATTAGAAGACCCGATCGAAACCATTCGAGGATTTATCGATGTTTTGGTGCTGCAAAAACGTCTTTGGATTTTAACGGTCGAATCTAAACGAGTCAGTATTTCCATCCCTGCCGCCTTTCCCCAAATCCTTGCTTACATGGCAGCAAACCCCAATCGTCAGCATCCGAACTATGGCATGGTCACTAATGGCGATGAGTTTGTCTTTTTAAAACTAGGGGTGGCAGGTGAGTATGATGCTTCCCGATCGTTTTCGCTGTTCCCTCGAAACCATGAGTTAGGGACTGTTGCTCAAGTTCTCAAGGCTTTGGGACAGATTGTTTTGGAACAGTCAGTTTTGTAGGTGCGATGACCTCCGGTCGGTCGTAGACCATCGTTCTCTCGGGTTGTGAGCATCGCGAGGAAGGCGTTGATGGAGAAATGGCGATCGCGGCACTGCGCTTTACTGTAGTTTTGCTTTAATCCTCAACCTGATTCAAATTCTGTTCGCACAGCCCAAAGAAAATCCGTAGCAACCCCAATAAATTCGACATTTCCCCAATTCCATGCAGCAGTGACTCTGACACCGTTCCATCGACTTGAAGCCGATAAAACTTCCAGCCTTCCCCATTTGTCACAATCCCATAAATCACGATTTCTCGTCCTAACTGTCGATTGATCCACTGACAAGCCTGCATCTCCACCAAACATTGGGCCGTCCCCTGCTCAAAATCATCTTTTTTCGCCTCGATCGCACATACGTAAGGTGCTTCTAGATATCCTCGTCGCTCTGCAATCAGATAATCCGCGTTACCACAAGTTTTTTCACCTTCTAAGTAAGCCCCTTTCCACACTTTCAGACGGTCAAACCCCTCTAGCCCCTCCTCACAAATCGCATCAATCAACAGTGTTTTCGATACCTCCAAACCCTCCAAGTCAAACCGTTGCAGTCGTTCTAGTCGCTGACGAAAGAAATCGCTAATATCTACAGGTTCAGCCTTAAGAGACCAACGCGACAACTTCATCAGCCCCAACTGCTTAAATGCTTCTTTATAGGTGAAGCTAGAAAAACTTTTCTTACGTTCTTGGGTTGCAGTCACCTGAATCCTCCTTAATACGATTGAATCCACTTAAAACTATTGTAACTGCTTTCAATCATGACCCACGATCGCCCAAACGTCGTTACGATTCCCGTTCCAGAAGGCTGCGACAACGCTTATTTGCGATGGTGGTGACGAAGGACTTTGAGGAGTTGAAAGCAGAGTTTGAGTAAGGTGGGTGCAGTTCCGGTGGGATCGAGGCTGAGGGCGATCGGGATGACGGCGGTTTCGGCGATCGGGATTTGAATTAGAGTGGGGGACAATTTAAGGCTGTTATGATGAAGTTAGTATTCGTTAAGGTATGGCGATGATTGCAGAGTCGATCGATATTGCAACGTTGGTGGTGAAGTCTCCTGATGTGCTTGGGGGACGGCCTCGCCTTACGGGAACGCGGTTGTCAGTGCAGCGAGTTGCGGGGTGGTATAAGCAAGGGTTGAATGCAGAGGAGATTTACGATCGGATTGGAACAGTGACATTAGCACAGGTGTATGCGGCACTCACCTATTATCATAGTAATCGTTCTGAAATCGAAGGGTACTTAACTGAGGAGAAAGCTGAATATGAGCGGTTTTCAGCACAGATGAGTGGCGAAGTATGAGTGTGATTCGGTTGTACATTGATGAGGATGCGATGGATCGTCGCTTTTTAGAGTCGTTACGGGGAAGAGGTGTGGACCTCACTACGGCTCTTGAAACGGAGACGACGGGTTTTATGGATGAGGATCAGTTAGTTTTATCCACCAGTCTGAATCGTGTGTTTTATACGTTTAATGTAGGAGATTTTTGTCATTTGCATGGTCAATTTCTGGCGGAAGGTCGGGACCATTCAGGAATTATTGTTTCGATTCAGGATTATCCGATCGGTGAACAGATGCGACGAGTGCTTAAGTTGTTAGCGAGTCGATCGGCTGAGTCGATGACGAATCAGCTTGTGTTTTTGAGTGCTTATTCGGCTGAGGTTTAAGGAACGAGGCAAGGACGATCGAGTATGACCTACGATCGCCCAAACGTAGACACGATTCTCCTTCTAGGAGGGTGCGGCAACGGTTATTTGCGGTGGTGGTGGCGGAGGACTTTGAGGAGTTGAAAGCAGAGTTTGAGCAGGGTGGGTGCGGTTCCGGTGGGATCGAGGGTGAGGGCGATCGTGATGACGGTGGTTTCTGCGATAGTCCGATTTGGGTGATCCTTTTCTCTCTTAAATGAAATAGAAAAATTCATACCTTTAGCCACATCTTTTTATATCTTGGCAATGAGGGTTCTGGAGCTTTATATTCTTTAAGTACTCTTAAAATTTGACATTTAACTTCAGAATCAATTGCTGCATAATAAGTAAAATCAGTTAAGTTTTCTTGACATATTTCAAAGATATAATTAACGTCTGTTCCTGAAAAAACAAGTGTTTTAATAACATCCAAATTTCCACGATTAATGGCAAGCATAAGCGGTAGAAAACCATCTTCTGATTGGATATTTAAATTTGCGTTTGCACTAATCAATAATTCAACTAAATTATTACATCCTAAACTTGAAGCCAGATGAAGTGAAGCAAATCCTTCAGTATTTTGAAAATTAACATTTGCTCCCTTCTTCAATAATCTATCTATTTTCTTTAAATTAAAATTCAAGTTATTAGACTCTTGTAGAAGATAAGCGCTATCAGACTGTTCTTCTGAAGCTCCTTTATTTAATAGCAAATCAATAATTTTTTTCTTTTTATTAAAAATCGCAGCCGTAAGAGCAGTATTCAAATATTTACCTCTTACTTCAAGATTAGCTCCTGAGTCAATAAGTTTTACTGCAACTTGTAGATCATAAGGTTTAAATGACCTATCTATTGTTGCGATAAGCGGTGTATACTCTAGAAGAATGTAATCCACATCAGCACCCAAGCCAAGAAAAACTTTAGTGAAATCTGGATCGCCGAATGATGCTGATAACATCAATGCTAAATTTAATTCTTGAAAGTTAGGTTGAAAACCTAAATCTAGAAGTAGTTTAAGAATAGGGAAAAAACCTAGCTGAAGCGCAAACTCAAAAGAAGTGAGATTTAATTTAGGAACTACCTGATTAAGATCAAATCCCTCCTCCACACATTTTCTGATATCCTCTATTTTTTGATTGATTAAAGCCTCGTAAAAACGAGAATCTAGATTCTTATGCTTCGGCATTGCTCAACTCCGATTAAAGTCAATGTGATGAGAAATCTGGATAAATCATGGGACCACCAATCGAATAATGATAATTCTAACATCGGACACGATTGTTAGTTCAAGAGATCACCAAAAGCAGATCCTCCAGCAATGCTACGCAGCAAATCTCCTTCAATGTCTCAACAGCGATTGCTACGTCAGCCATCACATTCAAGAATCGATCGAAAACACATTACTTCTACCCATGGAGGAATTAAGAATGATGAATGTTGAAGTGAAAGAGTGAAGAAGGCGATCGCCCTCTATGCCAAAAGCCATTCTATTGATTAGCTTCGATAGACTTCTCTTCGATGCCGACAGTGGAGTAACGTCAGATCTTGCTTCTCATCATTAATTTGATATCGAATCCGATAATCTCCAACTCAGATTCGATATTCATTCTCAGATTCCTTGAGCTTACAAACCCCTGATGGTCGAGGGACTTTACTAAGGTCTAAAATCTTCTCAGCGACCTTTTCTTGAACCTCGATCGGAAGTGCTGCAAATTGCTTTTGGAAAGGTTTTGGCGCAATGAGCGTGTAAGTCATGCCGATCGACGACTCAAATAACTCTGAAAGGTTTCAAATTCTCCAGTTTCAACTGCTGCATAAGACGCTTGCACTTCCGCCAGTACGATCGGATCTTCTTCTAATGCCTCTTCCCCTGCGAAGAGCATATCCTGAAGGAGTTCGATCAGATGTCGTTGATCATTCAGGTCAAGTGCGGCGATCGTACTGACCAACGTATCCATAGAGATTTGAAGATTAACTGTCGCGATACTCATAAATTCACGAATGCAACGCTTATGATTTCAACTATAAACCCAGTTTATTCCAAACAACCCATCCGAACGATCGAGAGTCGATCGAAACTCACTCCCGCTACCCAGGGAAGAATTGAGAATATTGAAGTGAGAAAATGAGGAAGGCGATCGACCCTGAGGGGGTGACAATAGAGGCTACAATGCAGACATAGCAACCTCCATGGCCCTGATACCCTTACGATAATAGGGTCGTTTATTAGGATTTAGTTGGATTAGTGAGACGATGCAGTTCTGAAAATCACCATAAAAATTGACCCAAGAATGGCTGTAAAGGCCAATATAAAAGCTACTATGCCGACGTTCCGATGG
>JAYUJY010000140.1:0-4880 GCA_043764895.1 Synechococcales cyanobacterium
ACGGCATGGCCATGCCCCTACGGTCTCTGGAACCCGGATCTGTAGGGGCATGGCTCGCCGTGCCCAAAACCCAACGAAGAAGTTACTTAATACTCCGATCGATCGAACATCTCACCCATCAAATCCACCTGATAGCGTTCCGGCGACAGCAACATTTGCACCCCTTTTTCATCACATTGATGGCTTAGGACAAACAAACACGCGACCTTACGCTGTTGATTCGCCGTGAGGTCCGATCGGGTTTTCACCATCCGATCTAAGGCGTCTTGAAACTTGGGATCCGTTTCCAAATTTTCAACAAAGCCGCGCCAGCCCAACCCCGCTAGCCCGTAAATCGCCCATTTTGTAAAATCTGCCCGATCGTCGAAAATGTAGCCTCCATGGGGGTCGCACTTGTGCTGAATCACGTCTT
This sequence comes from Synechococcales cyanobacterium, assembly GCA_043764895.1. Lineage (GTDB taxonomy): Bacteria > Cyanobacteriota > Cyanobacteriia > Leptolyngbyales > Leptolyngbyaceae > JAAFJU01. The sequence continues at coordinate 413 of JAYUJY010000140.1, forward strand.
TGCAAAGCCAAGTGTAGTCGCCCATGTCCAAACTCGTTTTGTTCAGGGCGCGGGTAAGAATGCCTTTAGGTTCAAGCTTTTGGGTTTTGGGATTGATTAGGCATTCTTGATAATTGGTGCAGTCAAAGTAGGTAAATAGCTCGGCGATCGATCGGGTGCCCACTTCTAACCCAATTTCTTGCTGGCGATCGAGCAGCGATCGGGTCCGACGAATGTACAAATAACTTAAGAATACGCGGACCTTTTCACTCACGAGCCGTCCATCAGATTCTAGATTCATGATGCCAGCCCGTTCGACTTTGTTCGGTTGAGTCGCGTCGCGCACGGTGACATTGCCGAGTCGATAGCCGCCATCGCGAGTGCGGGCCGGAAAACTGAAATAATTGGCCGTTGATGAAGCGAGTCTGAGCGCTATATCTCCTTCATTACAAAATAAATAAGCTTCTTCAAACCGTCGCAGCGACGATCGCAGCATATTGCCCCGCCCTGAAACGATAGTCTCCGACGAGATGTCCGGCGCAACAAGGACTAGCCGCCCCAGCGAAAAGACATTGCCAATCTTTGAAGTGGGTTGTTTTGCACTAGATTTTTGCTTCGGTCCTCTTCTGCCCAGCCACCCAATAGACGATCGATCGAACACGTCAGACAGCACCCGCACTGCATTCGTCACCACAAAAGCGCCCATGCTGTGGCCAATGAAGGACAACCGGATGCGATGGTTTTCCCAGTAGCGTTCACGGGCGGCACGATCGGTGTTGACCACCTCATCGACCAGTCCGTCATCCAACTGCCGAATCAACTCCACCAAGTCCGACACCCCGTAATAATTGGCTCGGTAGGTATCCCGAAAATAGTTCGACACCCGCAACGCAAACAGCGTCAACAACGGCGCAAACACCACCACCGACAGCGTGAACAACCCCGAAAATGTCGCTAGGAGTAAAATCCAATCCAATCCCTTGAAGACCAGCAACAGGTAGCCCACAAAGCTCCCGATCACCCCTACGATCGCCCCCACCCGAGACAGTCCGTAGACTAGATTCATAACCTTAGGCAGTGACTCCAGCGCCGAGGTCCGTTTGTCCTTGACATTTCCCGACTCATCCCCGTTCATTTGCTCTGATGACCAGCGATACCCAATCACCACTAGCCCCTTCGGTACCTGTGGGTAGCGTTTGGCAATTTCCTGCGCTGCGTTTCGGTACCACCAGCGAACATTGTCGGCTCCGGTATTGTAGCCATGCACCATGATCAGCACTTCAGCGGATCCCAAGTGACGCTTGAGGTGGGCTGTAAGTTCGGCGAGGGCAGCTACGGAACGCTCTCCATCGGCACTGCCGTCCACAATTCGGTCTTCAATATTAATAGGCGCGGTGCTGCGGACAAAATAGGCTGGAAAGGGGACATTGGGATCGATCGCTAATTTTTCAATAGAGAGTAATTGATAGCTCATAGGTTGCTCATTCGTTACAGTGGCGAATACGGTGGCGAAAGGAAAGTGCAGGAGAGACAGAGAATTCGTTTATATTTGGGAGGTCTGGGCAACCCCTCACTCATTTCATATAGCCCATGGGTAATCTTAAAGCCATCAATTCAATCGTCTATCAATTCAACAGTCTTTCATATAAAACGGGAATCTCGGACATGGAGTGGCACATCTCAGATGCACAGAGTTTAGCGATTATCGATCGAGAAGTGGGCCATCACAGCTTCACTCCCGCCGAGTATGAGCTAGTGCGACGGGTCATCTATGCAACAGCGGACTTTGAATATAAGTCACTCATTCGGATGTCTGAGACGGCACTTCAGTCCGGAGCAGCGGCTTTGGCGGCTCGGACAACCATTATTGTGGATGTCCCAATGGTCCAAGTTGGCATCTCACATCAAATCCAGCAGACTTTTGCCAACCCGATTTACTGCGGAATGGAAGCCCTTACCCGGCCCCAAAAGGAAAAAACGACCACGGCCTGGGGCATGGCGACTCTAGCTCGTCGGTATCCAGAGGGTATTTTTGTAATTGGGTCTTCGCAGACGGCACTCTTTACCCTAGCGGAAATGATTGAGGCCGAAGAAATTCGTCCGGCGCTGGTGATTGGGACTCCGGCGGGGTTTGTGGATGCGGATGTGGCCAAGCAACGACTTCAGGACTCACTCATTCCCCATATTCGGACGGATGGACGGAAGGGGAGTGCGATCGTGGCGGCGGCGCTGATGCAGGGATTGGTAGATTTGGCTTGGCAAGCTTATGGAAAGGATGAGTCTCGGGGGCTGGGGTGAGGGATAGGTCGAGGAGCAGTGAGCGTGGATATACGGATTCTTGAGTTTTCTTTTGCAACAAATGTTCTTGAAACACACGTACTTTTAGTGAGGGTGTTGTTGTAGCTGTCGTAGAGAATAGGAGATGAATCTGAGGAACGTGCAACGAAGCGCTGGACTGAACTAGGGGCAACTTATTAGTTTGTTTAGCACAAAGCTTCGATGATTCAGCGTACTTACAGGTACATTGCCTGATCCTGGGGGCTTTTGTGGATCAGGCTATTTCTTTTTTTGCTGGGCGAGTCAGTGGATGTCGGTGGATGTCGGTGGATGTCATGTCGGTAGATGTCGGCGGTGAATGTAAGATACTTTGTACAGACAGCACTTGTACAGGTTGAAAGTTTTTACTCATGTTTAGTACGGAACGACTGATTTCGATTTCCCAATGGATGGCGATTCTGACGATCGTACTTGGGTCGATTACGGGCATTGCTTTTGTGACGAGTCGGGGATGGCGGTTTCGGATGGTGGGGGTGACGGGGTTTACGGGGGTGTTGACGGTGGGGGTCTTTGCGTTGGGGTTGTCGTTGTACCAGCGTCCGTCGATTCCCGATGCGCAGAAGTTTGTGCGGGTATTCGATCGCGCGTCGAACCAAGTCGTCATCGCCGTTAGTCCAGAGATTACGGCCACCCAGCTAGAGGCGACGCTTCGGCAGGCCGTGACGGATCTGTCAGCGTCGGGCCGCACCTCTCCCGATGGAACTTTGACGGTTCGGGCACGGGTGTTGTTGCACTCATCTGAGGGGGTGAGTCAGCCGTTGTACCTCGGTGCGGCGATCCGATCGTTGGACTCGAAGCGCGATGGCGTTAGTGGGATTCAGGTGGACGTGGATACTGAGACGTTAGACAAGATTCACGGATAGATTCACGGGTAGGAACAGCGATATGACGGTTGAGACAAGTTATTTGGTGTCGGCGATCGCTCCGGCGCGGCTGGTCCGGGGGGTGGGCGTTTTGGCTCAGATGGGAGAGACCATTGCATCGTTCGGTCGGCGACCTTTGATCGTCGGCGGTGAGGCGAGTCTAATACCCCTTATGAGCCAACTTCAGTCCGGGTTTGAAGCCACGGGACTCCAGGCCCAAAGCGTCAGCTACCGCCCAGACTGTAGTGAATTGACGCTGGACGTGTTGCAGCAGGCGTATGACAGCCATTCTGCCGATTTTGTGATCGCGACGGGCGGGGGGAAATCTCTGGATGCGGCCAAGCTGCTGGCCTTCAAACAGGGTGCGGCGATCGTTACGATTCCGAGCTGTGGGGCCACCTGTGCGGCTTGGACGGCCTTGTCCAATATTTATACAGACGAGGGGGCTTTTCGCTACGACGTGGGCCTTTTACGATGTCCAGATTTATTGATTTTGGACTACGACTTGGTGTCCACAGCCCCAGCGCGAACTTTAGTGGCAGGCATTGGGGATGCTATTGCCAAATGGTACGAAGCCTCCATTAGCAGCGGGACTTCGACTCAAACCTTTGTGATTGCGGCGGTACAACAGGCGAGAGTGCTTCACGATTTGCTGCTGGAACACTCGATCGAGGCATTGGCAAATCCTGGCGGTGACGTCTGGCGGAATGTGGTGGATGCGACGGTGCTCTTGGCAGGCGTCAGTGGTGGAATCGGCGGCGCGCAATGTCGAACGGTGGCGGCCCACGCGGTTCATAATGGGTTGACGCAGTTGCCACAAAGTCATGGGATTTTGCATGGGGAGAAGGTGGCGTTTGGGATTTTGGTGCAGTTGCGACTGGAAGAGATGATTCAGGGCAGCACTCTCGCTCAGGCTTCGCGTCAACGATTGCTAAGTTTTTATGATGCGATCGGTTTACCAAAGAGTTTGGCGGATTTGGGGCTAGGCGCGGTGAGCGTTGAGGATCTGAAGATTGCGGCGACCTTTGCCTGCAATCCCGGTTCTGACATTCACCATCTGCCGTTTAAGGTCAATCCCGATCAGGTGGTTGAGGCGATGATTTCGACGGTTGCGAGTGTTGCGACGGCTTCGATCGGGTAATACTCGGAGGCCCACTATTACTATGCGGCATAACACTATACGGCGTAAGGAAGCCCAGTATTGCAAACAATCCAGATAATCAGACCTATTGATCTATTCTCCGTTGGGTTTGGGGCACGGCAAGCCATGCCCCTACGGTCTCTGGAAA
>JAYUJY010000141.1:0-1356 GCA_043764895.1 Synechococcales cyanobacterium
ATTTCCGATTCCCCCTCAACTTGCGAATGGGATTCAATTTGCGGGTGTGGATGTGGTGTTCTCAGATGTGGAAAAACAACGATTACGATCGATTAGTGGCACCGTCCCGAGCAACGATAATTTCAAAGAAGTGAAATGCCCCAACAACCAATGTCCCCACGTTGAAATGCACGACGTGATGACCAATCAATATTCAGGATTCGCATGGATGACGGGAAATCAGCAAGCCCCGGATGGCTACGGCCCGCTTTGTATTCCGTTCGGTTGTAAAGGGTCAGTGGGCAATCACCCGTTCGGGAAAGCGTTCCGAGTGGTGCTGAGTCAGCCTAACGAAGCCAAGGGCGAAATCCAAGTTGGGCTTAAGTTTCGAGCGTGTCAGAACATTCCATTCATCGGCAAAAGTTGCACACCCTATTTCTTTCCACCGACCCCTGGAGGACTGCCGATCGGCGTCTTCAAGGAGAAGCAAATCGTGCCCTTTCTGGCCCCTGGCGCTGAAGTGTCCGGTCAAGATTACACGCCTCCCGAACTGGGGTATTTAGCGGACGGCGGGAGCAGTAGTGACGATGTTTGTAGTGGCTCTGGAGTGCCGATCGATATGAAGAACCTAGACAGCGTGACGAAAGCAGCAATTAACGCTTCATCCAACGAGGAACGAAGTCGCGCAGCTCAATACATTCCGCACATTATGCAAGCCTGTACGAAAGCTGGCATCACCGACTCTGCGCAACTTTCCTACGTCATCGCAACGGCAGCTCATGAAACCGACCATTTCCGAACGATGCGGGAATACGATCAAACGCCCTACGATTCGTGTGGAGCAGGCGAAGGGATGATTCAAGTAACGTGGTGTGATGGAAAAGAGAAAGTTTTTCGGAAACTCGGATTACCCGCTTATGGCGGAGTAAGTGACAAACGGCTTCAAAACTTTGATGTCGCGTCCCAAGCCTTATGCCGGGGTTTAAAAGAGGGTTGGTTTGGTCAAGGTCGCCCGATCGCCGAGTGTTTCAAAGGAGGAGCGGATTACTACTGCGCCCGATCGCAAGTCAACGGGGATGCAGCTAAGAACGGCGCATTGATTGGCGGCTATGCGAAAGAGTATCAACGGGCGATCGAAAAAGCCAGGTCTGCATCACCGTCTTCTGTAAGCCCAAGCCCGAATGCATTGATGGCCTCTGAAACGACTACTTGTGGCGGAAATGGCGCACCTGCAACAGGGAGTGCGAATGAACGAATTCTAAAAAAAGCGAAGGAGTTAAAAGGAAAGATTCCGCAGTGCGATCGGGCGGAAACGGATTATGGAAAGAATGGCTGTGCTTTTGCGGTCGATACGGTTCTGAAATCTGCGGGAGTGCC
>JAYUJY010000142.1:0-69541 GCA_043764895.1 Synechococcales cyanobacterium
CCGTGCCAACTTGGGTATGGAAGTAATGCACGAAAGAAATGCACACAACTTCCCACTTGACTTGGCTGCTGGCGAAGCTGCACCTGTTGCAGTTGCTGCCCCTGCAATCAACGGTTAAATTGAATCTGTCTTTCACTGAGTGATTGAGTAGAGCAAAGGCTTCTTCTGGAAACAGGAGAGGCTTTTGTTTTGGGCGATTTGGAAAATTTGTTCATTTCTTAGGGTTTAATCTCAGCCATCCTTGAGATTTCTGAGGTCTAATATAAGGTGTGGCATCGTTCAGATTATCGTTCGTTCGTTTCATCCCAATTCCTTATTTACCATGTCAACGTCAAACCGCAGTATGCTTCGTTATTTGCTAATAGGATTCTCGATCGTTTCGCTCGGTCTAGCTGCTTTTGCCTATAGCGGGATGAGTTTGTTTCGATCGCAAGACGCCTACAATTCATCGGTATCTGCCGTGAATATCGTTGATCCAGTCATTAATTTGCCAAAATCGGGCGCGAGAAAGTCGCAGACCGTTGTACTAGCTGGAGGATGCTTCTGGGGTGTGGAAGGCGTCTTTGAAAAACTTAAAGGAGTCTCGGCGGTAGTCTCTGGTTTCTCGGGTGGTAATGCGGCAACGGCACACTATGAGGTGGTCTCTACAGGTTTAACCAATCATGCTGAAGTGGTTCAAATTACCTATGATCCAGAACAGGTTTCTTATGGCCAGCTTTTGAAAGTGTTCTTTGCGATCGCTCACGACCCCACGCAGCTCAATCGCCAAGGGCCGGATTCTGGACCGCAATATCGATCGGCTATTTTCTTTAACAATCCAGACGAGCAACGGGTCGCCAAAGCTTATATTGAACAATTGAATCAGTCCAAGGTTTTTGCAAAACCGATCGTCACCCAACTCACACTGCTCGATCGTTTTTATGAAGCTGAAGGCTATCACCAGAACTTCATTCAGCGCAACCCGCGTTATCCGTATGTGGTCGTCCATGACTTGCCGAAACTAGCTCAACTTAACCAACAGTTTCCGCAACTTCTGAAATCAGATTCTTAAGCCACTCAATTCAACACTTTGGAGTAATAAAATGAATCGTCGTTATTGGCTAATCTTGGGCTTGAGCGCGATCGGAATTTCGCCCTTGCTTTTGCGGTATACGTCAGACCGTGAACCTCTTGCAAAACGATCGACCGTGGAATTTGAAGTCATGAAAACGGAGGAGGAATGGCAAAAAATTCTGACCCCAAAACAGTTTAAAGTCCTGCGTCTAGAGAGCACTGAAGCACCCCGCAGCAGCCCACTCGACAAAGAATATGGCATAGGTTCCTATACTTGTGCAGGCTGTGATTTGCCCTTGTTCACCTCAAAGACCAAGTTCGATAGTGGAACGGGCTGGCCAAGTTTTTATGCGCCTGTAGACGATGCGATCGCCCAACGTAAAGATGGTAAATTTTTGCTTGAACGGACGGAAATTCACTGTCGGCGCTGTGGTGGACATTTAGGGCATGTCTTTGAAGATGGTCCGAAACCAACGGGATTGCGTTACTGTATGAACGGGGCAGCGCTGAAATTTATCGGGGCGTGAAAGATGAGAGACTTTGTAATGCACATCACGCTAACACAGAGACTTTGATGGAAAAGCTAAAGCTGTCTAATCTGAACTTGGTTGATCTTAAGCGCCATGTTGCACTGACGGAAAAGCCGGGAATTCAGTATGACTGGCTTAGGGTCGATGACATTGAGCTGTCGGAACGTGAAAATCGCTATGTGGCTGATTTGCAGAACGGGTTGCAGCGGGTTCAAGTGCATTTGTTCAATGAGGCGACTCTGTGGTCACGGGCGATTTATCCACTTTTGCAGCTTGCAGAACAGGATAATATTCAAATCTGGGCCGAGGTTGGACTGTCTGCGAAGTATGCAATGTTTGAACTTGAAGGCATTGCGGATGGGGTGATGGGGCCGAGTTTTGCGGGACGGATTCAATGTCCTTATTTTGTAATGGTTGAGACGAAACGTGGCGTTGAAAATACCAATCCGATTTTTCAATTGTATGGTCAGTTGTTGGCTGCTGCTTGGTTAAATGATCAACTGAAGGAACAGGACGTTCAAGAAATTTTTGGGTGTTTTACCATAGCTGATTCATGGACATTTGTGCGGGGCGAAGTGAGTGCGATCGCGTCCGATCGACCCACCCTTACAGTCGAATTTTCACCCGAATATGCCGAGAAGTTTGATGCGCCGAAAATATTGCGGATTTTGAAGCAGATTATTAGCCGATCGATTTCACGCTTCAAATAATCCTAATTGGGTTAACTCTTCATTGGGCAACGTATTCCAAGGTAACGGCGGGACGGGAACGCTCGCTCGCTCTAGCAATTCCTGAAAATATCGAGCGTTTTGAGGCGAGTTTTCCTCTTTGGGACAATGGACGAAGAAATACACGGTTTTTCCATTTTGGAGCCACACTCGAATCTGCTCAACCCATCCATTCAGGTATTCGGTGTTGCGATCGCGGATGGGATGACTAATGTATCGCACAAAGGCAGTATTAGCGGTAACGATCGGCTGGACGGGAACGTTAGGCTTTTTGTTGATGGAGTATTGCTGAGGATTATCGTCAGCGTTAGTATTAGCATTAGTATTAGCATGGGTATCACCATTCACTCTGACATTGTAAACAGGCCGGGAATCGAGCAACACCCGATCGATTCCATGCTCAGTTAGCCGTTGGTTCAGGCGATCGGCGTAGCGAGTATCAAACCATTGGAGATGACGAACTTCGAGGAAAAGTGGGACTTGGGTCGCCGATCGCCAACTGGAGAGAAACAAGTCCAAATCGGCAAAATTCGTAGGGCCATAGCTCGGGGGAAGCTGAAGAAATAAGCCGCCTAGTCGATCGCCCAAACCCTGCATCAGATCTAAAAACTGAAAGGCTTGGGGCAAGTAGGGCATGAGGCGACCTTGATGGGTGAGAGTCTTGGGGAGCTTAGGGAAAAACTGAAATCCAGGCTCGGTTTCTAGACGCCAACGATCGATGGTTTGTGGGCTAGGAATGGAATAAAACGTCGTGTTCCCTTCCACAATTGAAAACCGTTTTGCGTAGCAGTTTAGAAAATTAGATGGGCGAGTTTTTGCTGGAAACAGATTGCCTACCCAATTTTTGTAGCCCCAAATCGCCAGTCCGATCGCAAAATTTTGGTTCGATGACATGATTTAAAAAGAATACGTTAAAGTATCGATAATACCCGCTATCAAGATAGGATTTTCTAATGTCGTCACGTCATTCGGTTGGATCCGTTAAGCAAGAAGCGACCGGATTGTTTCAAGAAATTTCGTCCCATGCAACGCTCTTGACCTGTATCGTCGTTTTGCTGTGGGCTATTGAACTCGCTGATGCACTTTTAGGCGGAACGTTAGATCGGTTCGGGATTCGCCCTCGGAATATAGCCGGATTGCAGGGGATTTTCTTTGCGCCGTTTTTACATGCAAACTGGTTACACTTAATCGGGAATACGATCCCGTTAGTGGTGCTGAGTACGTTGATTTTGGCGCGCGATCGAGGAGAGTGGATTATCGTAACTATTCTCGCAGCGCTAGGAAGTGGGGCGGGAACGTGGCTCTTTGGTGCGCCGAATACGCTGCACATTGGGGCGAGTGGCGTAATTTTTGGATACTTTGGTTATCTGGTGACACGGGCCTGGTTCGATCGATCGATCGGGTCGATGGTGGTGTCTTTGCTGGTGATTGCGATGTTTGGCGGGATGATCTGGGGAATTTCACCCATTCAGCGAGGGATTTCTTGGGAAGGCCACTTGTTTGGGTTATTGGCGGGAGTGGGAACGGCGTGGTTAGTAGCAGGGATTAACCGGAAGACGAAGGCTGGTAAATTTTAAAGGGAAGAATAAGGCTTCTTTCAGATTAAATTTATGCCAGTAAGATAGGGCGTCTGGATTTGTTCTAGACTTCTAGCGTGTTGTGCCTCACTCAGTGGTTTAGGTCTATCATGCGTCTACCCGAAGAACCGGATCAACCGTTTCAAATTAATATTGTGCCAATGATCGATGTGGTGTTTGCACTGCTGACGTTTTTTATTATGTCTACGCTAACGCTGACACGATCGGAAGGACTCCCTGTAAACCTTCCCGGTGCGCAAACCGCTAAACCGATCAATCAAGAAAGACCTGTCGAGATTACCATTGATGCAAAAGGCGTGCTATCGATTGATCGTCAGGCCGTTGAACTCAGTGAATTGCGCGATCGCATCAAAAATCTTCTCAGCAAAAACACGCAGAAGACCGTCTTGATTCGGGCGGATGAACAGGTGACCCATGGGAGAGTGGTTGCGGTGATGGATGCGGTTCGGCAGGTGGCGGGGGCAAAGTTGGCTATCGCAAGTCAGAAGAAATAATCTGGCCTTGGCGATCGAACAGCGTCACGGTCAGCTTGAGTTGGGCATCGGCATATTTTCTGACGTAGCGATCGGCTTTTTGGGCAATCATCTTAGAGAGGCGATCAAAAACAGGTTGCGCAAATCCCACAGACACCAAATATTGATAAGCTTCGTCGGCGGTTTGAGACGTGAGGACTCGCTTCGCTAGGGTGACGTCACCGCCCGATTGGATCACCGCCGCACTGATGATTTCGAGCTTGGCATCAGCGAGATGGCTGGACGTGTTGAAAATGCCGCCTGCAAGTTTGATAAGTTTGCCTTGGTAGCCCAGCAAATGAACGGATGTCACCCCTTGCAGGCCCGCTTCCACGAGCAACGCCCCGACCCAATTTCCAGTCTGGACCACTGTTTCGGGATCAATGCCAAGGCGATCGGCGACTCGTAATCCATTGCTGCCAATGCAAAACGTGAGATCGGGCGATCGGGCCGCTTTGTCTCTAAGAACTTGCTGGTATTCGACAAAATGTTGTTCGGTGGACAGCGGTTTGGAAATGCCGCTTGTGCCCAATAGCGACAAGCCTTCAACAATCCCAAAGGCGGCATTCGAGGTCCGATCGGCCAAAATGCGTCCTTCTGGCAAAATAATCGTAATCTTGAGCGCTTGCTCCGGCAACAACAGCGGCTCTAAGTTCGCCGCAAATAACCGTTTGGCATACTGATAAATGGCAGGTTCACCCTCAACGATCGATCGCCCTAGTCCTTCTCCGCCCTCTAGAATTAGCGCATTGAGTCCATCCGGCGATCGCATCTGCATTTCCACCTGTGCCCAAATCGGCGTGTTGCGCGTCAGGTCTAAATTATCGCCGGGATCGCTGAGGGTGATACCCAGCGCACGATTCGGTCTAATCCGGGCCACCTGCTGAATCGGAATGTCGGCGGTGCCACTATCATCGAGGAGATCGAGGGAGACCGATCGGCTAATCGAATCATTCAGATGGGGATAGAGGTGCAAAAATGCCGCTTTCGCCGCTGCAACTGCAAAAACCGGAAGGGTATATCCAGAGCGAGACATAGGTTAGATAAGGTTAGGGGGCTTTTTTTACAGTTCTATTATTCTCACGCAAATTTCGTTAAGGTTTCCGGATTTAGTTCGATTCATTTGAAGTTTAATCTCAAAGGGCAAGGCTTAGGGATTATCTTAGAAAATAGGCCATGACCTAGGGCACTGACCATCTATCTTTTCCTATGCCACAATAATAGACGTCAATAGACGTATCGTCAGACGCATCGTTTCACTCCACTTCCCAATTAACCCGTTGCCCCCATGTCTACGCTTCCTACCGGATTGACTCACGACGAAGTATTGCGCCGCCGAGCTGCGGGACAGGGTAATAATGTCAAAATCAAAACCAGTCGATCGTACTGGGAAATCTTCCAAGAAAATCTGATCACCTTTATTAATATGGTGTTCTTTTCCCTCAGTGCGATCATGATTGCACTGAGGCGCTATGGTGATGCGATTTTAGTGGCCGTTGTGATTCTGACGGGCGTCGTGATTGGCATTGTCCAAGAAATTTGGGCCAAGCGAAAATTAGACGAAATCGCCCTCCTCCAGCGCCCCACCGCTAGCGTCATTCGGGAGGGGAAGGAGCTTGAAATTGTGCCTGATGACTTAGTGCTGGGCGATTTTATGGCGTTGCGATCGGGGGATCAAATCCTGGTTGATGGCGTCATTGTGGGGGAAGGCAAAGTGGAAGTAGATGAGTCACTCCTGACCGGAGAATCTGACCTCATTGTCAAGACCGCAGGCGATCAGGTGTTCTCAGGGACGACGTGTGTCAGTGGGATGGCGTACTTCGAGGCGACGCAGGTGGGGACTTACACCGTGGCCTATAAGCTGATCACCGGGGCACGATCGTTTCGTAAAGTACTGACGCCGTTGCAGCGAGAAATTAATTTTGTGATTCGGGCTTTGCTGATGGTGTCGTGCTTTTTGTGGTTGCTCGTCGGGATTAGTTTTTTCAGCCGCACCTATAGTTTTGCGGACATTGTGCAGCACGCAGCGGTGGTGGCGGGGCTGGTTCCGGCGGGGCTGCTGATTGCGATTACGGTGGCCTATGGCACGGGCGCGGTGCGGATGCTGGGCCAGGACGTTCTCATTCAGCAGGCCAATGCAGTGGAGTCCCTAAGCCATGTGGATGTGCTATGCGTTGATAAAACGGGAACGCTCACGGCCAATCAAATTAATCTTCAGTCCGTCTATCCGATCGGCATTTCAGACCTTGGCCTGCGCGAAATCATGGGGAACTACGCCCACAACACCACGGCCCCCAACAAAACCTCGGAAGCCTTAGCCATGGGGTGCCCCGGAACGAGGCAAACGGTTAATGCTGAGATTCCGTTTTCGTCTGCCCGGAAGTGGAGCGCCATTGCATTCGATAGCAATCACTCTTCGACTAAAACTTCCTACGTTCTAGGTGCGCCGGAGATGCTAGAAGGCGCAATAGAGTACACCCCAGAGATGCGATCGCTTCTGGATGAGGGAACCGTGCAGGGTCTGCGGGTGCTGGTGTTTGGAGAATGTGCTGGCACGGACTGGATGAAAGACGAAGCCTGTGCATTGCCGATGATCAAACCCTTAGGGATTTTATATTTTAGCGATCAACTCCGGACAAATGTCGCCGAAACCCTGAGCCAATTCCGCACCGCAGGCGTCGAACTTAAGGTCATTTCCGGTGACAATCCGGACACCGTGGCCTCAATAGCTAAGCAGGCAGGACTCGCCATAGACGACGATCTCAAAATCGTCTCGGGCCTAGACCTTGCAGCCATGAGTGAGGCTGAATTTCGACAGACGGCCTTGAGTGCGACGATTTTTGGGCGAATTACGCCAGAACAGAAGGCGGCGCTAGTCAAAGCCTTGCGGGATCAAAAACGCTATGTGGCGATGATTGGTGATGGCGTCAATGACGTGCTGTCGCTCAAGCAGGCGAACCTGGGTATTGCCATGGAAAGCGGTAGTAAAGCCACGCGATCGGTGGCTGATATTGTGTTGCTCAAGGATTCATTTGCGTCTCTGCCGCAGGCGCTCCTAGAAGGGCAACGGATTCATAATGGCATTCGGGATTCGCTGGCGTTATTTCTGGTGCGAATTGGCTGCGTTACGATGCTAATTTTTTCCATTGCGATGGTGACGGACAGCTTCCCGTTTCTCAATAAACAAAGTGCCCTGCTTGCTCTCTACGGGGTCGGTTTACCCACGGCAGCATTTCCTCTCTGGGCCACACCGGGCGTTGTCCAAAAACGTCGGAGCTTGATGCGATCGCTGTTGCACTTTATTATCCCGGCGACGATCACAATGACGATCGTTGCGATGTTTGTTTATCTATTGTTTTTAATGCGAGCCATCTTGGATCTCCCACCGGGTGTACGGATTTCTGCGGCTGACTATACGTTACCGCGTACAGCATTGGTGACGGTGTTGGTGTTTTGTCACTTGCTGCTGTTGCCGTTTTTGAAACCCCCGACGCAATTTTTTGTCGGCGGCGGTGAGCCAGTTTGCAAAGATTGGCGCTACAGCATCAGTGCCATTGTCCTCGCTGGACTTACCCTGATCACTTTAGTCAATCCGGTTTTGAGGGATTTCTATGAGCTGGCGACGCTGAGTGGTACAGATATTGCCTTCCTCCTGGCGGTGGCGCTGGAGTGGGGGTTGATTTTGCGAGTCCTTTGGCGCAGTCGATTCTTCGATCGGTTCTTAGGCATCCATCTGGGGTAGACCTCAAAGATTGAATACACACCATGATCCAGGACACCATGACTCAGGACCATTCTCAATCCGCAGCCCAACCCGCGGCCCAACCCGCAGCCCAACCCGCAGCCCAACCCACCAATCCTCCGGTGAAATGGCCTGAAATGCTTGCCCTGACCCTCGGGGGTGTGGGACTGATTGGCGCGGCGATCGTTGGACTCGGCCATAAGCTGCTGACAAACATGAATGAAACCCAGCGCGTCGAGAAAATCGCACAGCGCGTCGTGTCCTATCAATTTCCCAAAGCCTCTAAGGGCACGATCGGACTCAGTATCGGAGCCGAATCCTTTGCGGTCATCAGCGATCGCACCTCCGATCCTCAGCTTCGACTCTTTATCCAAAAATCGCCCGTCGATCGAACGGAGCGGACCTCTGAATTTGTGCGGGAAATGGGAGCGGCGGCGGCGTGGAGTGGAACTTGGGAAGACGGACTCAAAACCCAAACGGATGCGTTTACCTACTGCACCCAGGAAACGGAGCTAGAGACTCGACAAGGGAACTGGCTTGAAGCGGGACGAGCGGTGAGTATGCCTGCGATCGAGTATAGGCTCTCTGCCGTGACCCAACGCTATGATAAGCAGTACGACCAAAGCATCCGCATTTTGGCCACGGGTCCACGGGCGCGACAACAAGCGCAATCCCTGCTGCGATCGATTCAATGCCGAGGCTGATCGGTGAGGCGATCGGTAATGCTGATCGGTGAGAATTACCAACACTACAGATGCGACTCTGGTACGACCCAGGTTAGGATGGAATGGGCTGGACCCCCTATTTTTGGCCGATCGGTTCTAGTGGGGTATAGTCAAACCATTCCAAAAGTGTGAGAGGTTGGCGACCTAAGCTATGAAAATTTTGGTTTTGACTTGGGAATTTCCGCCCCGCATTGTCGGTGGGATTGCTCGTCACGTTGCCGAGCTTTATCCAGAACTGCACGAACTAAACCATGAGATTCATCTCCTGACCGTGCAGTCGGGCGACCTATTGAGCTATGAAATGGTGGAGGGCATTCACATCCATCGCATTACTGTGGGCGAAAGCAAGAGCTTTTTCCATTGGATTGGGCAGATGAATGAACGCATGGGCGCGTATGGAGGTGACTTGATCCAAATTCAAGATGCTGAAAGTCCGCAATTTGACCTGATTCATGCCCATGATTGGCTGGTTGGCGATGCGGCGATCGCCCTTAAGTACCGCTTCAAAATACCGCTGATTTCCACCATTCACGCCACTGAATATGGTCGAAACAACGGCATCCACACCGACATCCAATGCCACGTTCATTACCAAGAAAATCGACTAGCCCATGAATCTTGGCGCGTCATTGTGTGTAGCCAATACATGAAGCGCGAGGTCACCCATTCGCTCCACACACCCGAGGACAAAATTGATGTGATCTACAACGGCATCCGCCCCGAGAAGAAACGAGTGAGCAGCAGCTTCGACCTGCATGGCTTTCGCAACCAGTTTGCTCGCGATGATGAAAAAATTGTCTACTATGTCGGACGGATTACCTATGAAAAAGGAATTCGCAATCTGCTCCAAGCCGCGCCACAGGTTATTTGGACCATGGGCGGCAAGGTGAAATTTGTGATTATCGGCGGCGGCAACACGGAGAGTTTACAGCGGCTCACCTGGGATCTGGAGATTCAACAAAGCTGCTTGTTTACCGGATTTATGCCTGACTCGGACCTGGATACTTTTCAGGCGATCGCAAGCTGTGCTGTTTTCCCAAGCCTCTATGAACCCTTCGGCATTGTTGCATTAGAAAGTTTTGCGGCTCGGGTTCCGGTGGTCGTGTCCAATACGGGCGGAATGCCGGAAGTGGTAAAACATGGCCAGACCGGGATGATCGCTGAAGTGAACAATTCAGATTCGATTGCCTTTAGTATTTTAGAAATCCTCAAAAACCCAGACTATGCCAACAGGCTGGTGGAAAATGCCTATCAGGATTTGTTGCAGCGATTTAGTTGGGTCCAACTTGCGCATCAAACGGAGCAAGTCTATCAGCAGGTCGCCGAGGAACGATCGCACACGGATTGGTGAAACTACCTCTAAAATAGAAGGATTCGATCGTCTGTATAAAGCCTCCATAACCCTGTTGTTATCGTTATCATGTCTGCGCTCCACCATCTTCCCCACTTCAAAAACGTTGCCTTCTTTGAGCAGTCAATGATGCATCGTTCCTATGCCAATGAGATTGGGCAGCCCGAGATGAGCAATGAACGGCTAGAGTTTCTGGGCGATTGTGTGCTGAACTTCGTGACTGGGGATTTCCTGTATGAATATTTTCCGGGCAAGAATGAAGGGGATTTGACGACGTTGCGGGCGGCGATGGTAAATGAAGCACAGGTGGCCGAGTATGCGGTGGCGCTGGGTTTGGCGCAGCATTTAAAAATTGGGAAGGGTGCAAAACGCGATCGAGTCCAGGAGCGATCGAGCGTGTTGAGCAGTACGTTTGAGGCGTTGATTGGGGCTTATTATTTGGACTGTGAGGGCGAAATTGAGGCCATTCGGATTTATCTCGAACCCCTGTTTGAATCGGTGGTCGATCGATTGGCTGAGACTGCGCCTCGGGTCAATTACAAAAGCTTGCTTCAGAACTACGCCCAAGTCGAACACCAGCAAATGCCCACCTATGCGATCGTCTCTTCCACCGGACCCGATCATGCTAAAGCGTTTGTCTGTGAGGTGTTGATTCGGGGAATGCTCTACGGTCGGGGTTCAGGGAACAGTAAACAAATTGCGGAAAAAGCAGCGGCTCAGGATGCTTTAAGACAAATTGAGCAAAATTAGAGTAGGACCGTGCTTCCGTTAGGCGCTGCGTTGGGTTGGGCATTCTGAAGCTACCGAACTCATTCGCTTGTTTATCACGCTCTATGATCTCTTCAAACGCCAGCTATTGCTTTTGCACCTTGGCTCTAGGCCATAACTATTGCAATCTTGCACTCACGTTAGCTCAAGACTTGGCTCAATACGCGCCGTCGATTCAAATCGTGATCCTCACCGATCGGCCCCAAGCCTTTCAACACTGTCCAAATGTGTTGGCCTTTGAGCATCATCAACAAACGCTGGGCTGTTACCACGATAAGCAGTTTGTGCTGAAGCGATCGATCGGTTTGTTTGAAGCCTGTGTTTTTGTAGATGCGGACATGCGAATTCTGGCTCCGATTCCCGCTGATCTGGTCTGGCAACCGGGCATTACGGCCAAGATTGTGTGGGCTAATATTGCCAAGCACTGTCAGAATGAATCTGAGATTGGGTTGCTGCGTAAAGTGTCACAGAAACTAGGACTGAAGCTAGAAGACATTAGCTTTGTCCATGAGTGTTTATTTGTGGTGGCGCGGGATCAGGGAAAGGAGCTGGAATTTTTAGACCAATGGGCCAAGATATCGGCCTATTTGGAACTGTGGGGACTCTGCCGAGGGGAGGGCAATACGATTGGGTTAGCGGCTGCTAAGGTGGGGTTGACCATTCGCCGCGATGAGCTAGAGCAAATTTGCTTCTTTAAAGATAAACTTGCATCTTCAGCGGCGGGTCCAATGGCCCAAGCGCAACGTGCCCAACTCTTGGCCCACCAAAAAGCATTGGAATACCCCGATCGATCGTTGTTTGTCCGGGTGATTGGCAAACTCAGAAAGGTGATTTACTATCAAGTCCGCTTGATGGGATTGCGCATCGCGTCGCTCAAGAACATTGAGTTTTACTACCGCTAAACGCCACGCCCCACTAACATCCTAGCGTAGGGCGTTTCATGGAGATGCGCTTTATTAGCAGAACCAAACAAGTTTAGCTTTTCAATAATCACTTGTTCCATGGCAACGATTGCGCCTGCGGTGATATCTAGCAGATCGGGAAGGGTGTCTCCACATAGGTCCGATTGAAGCGATTGGAGATAGGCTTGCCGGACTTCGGTATTGACGTTGAACTTACAGACGCCTAACTGAATCGATCGGCTAATCATATCGCCCGGTAATCCTGAGGCACCATGTAACACCAACGGAATATCGATTCTTCTCCGGATCTCTGCAAGTCGGGGAAAGTCTAGCTGCGGCGGGCTTTGATATTCGCCATGAATATTCCCAATGGTCACCGCTAACGCATCCACTTGGGTCGCGCGGACAAACTCAACCGCTTGGTCAGGATCGGTCATTTTGGCTTCTTTTTCTGCAATGGTCAGCCCATCTTCCGTACCGCTAATGCGCCCAATTTCGGCCTCAACTACTGCACCATAACCATGGGCCAGTTGAGTCATCTTGCGCGTAAATTCCAAGTTTTCGGCGTAGGGCATTGGCGATCCATCGGCCATAATCGATCGCACTCCCGCCGCTAAAGTCGTCTGAATATCCTGAACTGAAGTACTGTGGTCAAGATGAACGGCGATCGGCACGGTTGATTCGGCTGCCGCTGTCAAACACAGGGCGATTAGCGGCGACTGTCCATACTTTAGGGCACTCGGATGGAGTTGTAACATGGCAGGACTTCGCAAGGATTCTGCGGCATTGATCACCGCTTTTACTCCTTCGAGGTTATAGACATTGAAAGCACCGATCGCATAGCTATTCCGTCTTGCGGTTTCTAGTAATTCCTGAGTCGAACTGAGCATAGACACCTTTAAAGTACTTCAGAAATGTTGCAAAAAATGCCTTAGTATTTTCCACGATCGCCAGACTTATATTCGCATATCGTTAGGATTTTTAC
Organism: Synechococcales cyanobacterium; assembly: GCA_043764895.1. Lineage (GTDB taxonomy): Bacteria > Cyanobacteriota > Cyanobacteriia > Leptolyngbyales > Leptolyngbyaceae > JAAFJU01. Next base: position 12,895 of record JAYUJY010000142.1, read on the forward strand.
CCGATCGGGGAATCGCTTAATCAATTCCCCGATCGGAATGAACGCGATTGACTCTATCTACTCATACAGGAAGCTTTAGGAGTTGAGGGCCGATTGAGGACGACGGGATTAAAGTCGGTAAGATCGAGTTTGGCTTGGTAGTAATGACCTGGTTTGGCGGCTTTTTTGGGTTCCCAGGATCCCACTTGGAGGTAGCCGGAGGGATGCCAGGAGAAGAGCTTAGGGCTAGTGCGGCCAAGTCCATCTTCGGGGTAGGCCATTCCAGTAAGGTTATTGCCTTCAATGTTGCCTTCGACGCAGATGGACTGGTTGTCTATGGGGGCAAAGCTTCCGGTAATTTTATTGCTTTTTTTCGTAAAGATGTAAAGCACGCCGCCTGCTTTTAGGAGAGCGTCGTCAGTCATTTTACGATCGGGGGAAGTGACCTTTCCGCTCCAGTAGCTATAGGTGCCGTCGGGGAGTTCAGCGATCGATTTGGGTGTGCTGCTGTTTTTGCTGCTGCCGTTTGTGCAGGTGAGGAGATCATTGGCGACTTTAAAGCCTTTTTCGGGTTTGAATCCGATCAGTTCGGTGTAGAGCGATGTGTTGGCGAGGAGAATTTCGCGGGCAGTGGCGATCGGCGTGCCATAGAGAACCACGGTCCGAGTGGTCGCTATGGTGGCGCGGCGGTTGCCTCCGAAGGTGCCTGCATTGGACGGGAAGCTGTCGTAAGTCATGACGGTATCGGCGTCGATTTGCTTCAAGGTCAAGGCGTTGCGCATTCCGATCGGGCTAGCGCCTTTACTGGCGTCAATGGTGCAGGTGGTCGTAGCCGCCATAGGAAACATCACGGGAACAGCCATCGCGGGAGCTTGGACGGCGGCGAAGAAAGCGGCGATCGGTAAGATGAAAATTTGTTTTTTCATGATGTCAGTATAGATCTCAGTTGGGTTTAGGGCATAGCAAGCTGTGCCCCTACAGATCTATCTTTTCAGAGCATGTAGGGGTTTGGCTCGCCGAACCCTAAACCCAACGAAGAAGCGATCAATGCGACTCTTATTTTGATTGATCTCAATAAAGGGCTAGTGACGCAGTTTCAAGCTGGGGATGAAGTCTTTAGTGACATCTCTGAATGTGGGTTTGGAGCCTTTGCAGAGTATGTTTGTGTGCCGCAAGACGCATTGGTCATTAAACCTGAAAATATTACCTTTGAACAAGTACCAATTTTGACGAGAAAAAGTTCCGATCGCCATTCGCTACGTTGAAGAACGACAGGTTCGGGAAAAAGTTGCGATTAGTATTTAATCAGAATCCTGAATAAATCAAGGCTGCAACCTTAACATCGGGTCACAACTCTGAAAGTCCCTATTGATACTGCTCCAGAAAATCCAACGCTTGATTTCGGAGTTCGTAGTATTCTGTGGATTCTCGGAGTTCCTGAGGATTGCGCGGACGAGGCAGAGGAATGTCGAGAATTTTGCCAATCTTTGCGCTCGGACTATTCGTCATCATCACGACTCGATCGGACATAAAGATCGCTTCATCCACATCATGGGTAATCATCATCACGGCTTGAGGATTATTACCCCAAATTTCGAGCACGTCTTGTTGTAACTTAGGCCGAGTTAATGCATCCAACGCACCAAAGGGTTCATCCAGCAGGAGCATCTTAGGACGAGTGGCTAGCGCGCGTGCGACGCCTACCCGCTGCTTCATACCCCCTGATAGTTCATCGGGATATTTATCGGCGGCGGCGGTGAGTCTGACCATTTCGATATGCTCATTCACGATGGAAATTTTGTCGGCTCGGCTAGCCGTTTTGAACACTTCATCGACCGCCATACGAATATTTTCTCGGACGGTTAGCCACGGCAGTAAGGCATAGCCCTGAAACACCATCATCCGCTCTGCGCCCGGTTTGCGAATTGCTTTACCTTCTAGGGTGACTAAACCAGAGGTGGCTTGCTCTAGCCCTGCGACAATCCGCATTAGGGTTGACTTGCCACAACCTGAATGACCAATCACCGAGACATATTCCTTTTCGCCGATCGTCATATCGATTCCGCCAAGGACCACAGACTGACTGCCATCCGGTTTTGGATAGGTCTTGATGATATTGGTGATCTCTAAAAATGCTTTCGCGCCGGATGAATCGATCGTGCCAGCGTTCAGGGAGGGTGCAGAGTAGGTCATAACGTTTCCTGGATTCAAAGATAGAATAGAGCAATTCAAGAGAAAAAATAAGATTTAGGCGCGTTAGCACGAATGTCAAAGCTAGTTAGATAGCCAACGGGATCGCTTGGATCAAAGCGTTTACCATCGATAAAAGCAGTGCTGGGTTCAACTTTATAATCTTCAGATGGACAGTTAATTCCCATCTCACCCGCAATGTCTCGATACAGGTCTGTCCTCCAAGCTTGACGGGCGATCGCTTCGGCATTTTTCGGAAATTCAGAAATTTGACCCCATCGGGTGGCCTGGGTCATCAGCCACAAACATTCTGACTGCCACAAGAAGGTGGAGTGGTTATGGGGAATGGTTGAAATGGAGTCGGGGAGATCGAAGAACAGCGTGGTATCTGCGCTATTAGTCATGCGGGGTTGATGATCAAATCCGCCGTAGTTGTAGTTTCCCACAATGCCGGGTCGAGTCAGTTTCACCTTCGCTCCAGTAAAAGATCGCTGGGAGATAATGGTGGCGACCTCCTCCCGGTTGGCTGGATTGCTGCAATACTGACAGGCTTCGATCATGGCTTTAACCAGCGATCGATAGGTTTTGGGATGGTCCTGAATAAAAGATTCACGCACCGCTAACAGTCGATCGGGGTGCCCTTGCCAAATTTCTCGCCCTTGGGCAAACGTAAAGCCAATGCCCTCATTCCCGACGATCGCACGGGTATTCCAAGGTTCGGCAACCATATACGCTTGCATCGCACCGATCCGCATATTGCTCACCATTTGTGGTGGCGGTGTAATAATTAACCGCAATGAATCCAGGGGATTTATTCCGGCTGCTGCCACCAGGTACCGCACAAAATATTCATAAATGGAGGAACTCAGCACCACCGCCCACACCCGCTCATCCAAAGGGGCCGTTTGCCAATATTGGCGTAAATCTCGTCCAAATGCCTCTAAATTCCCACCGTAGGTAGACCAGGGACGAATGCCCGCCTCCCATAATTTTCGATTAAACGTAATGGCATTCCCATGGCGATGGATCGTCATGGCGGCACAGAGAGGCACTTTTCGAGCACCTTCGGCCCCAATGCGGGCATTTGTCACCGCCCCCGATACGACTGGGGAAGCATCGAGTCGCCCAAAAATGACGCCATCGCGGGAATTGCCCCAACTGGCTTCTCGGCTTAGGGTCACGTTCAATCCGTACTTCTGAAAGAGTCCCTTCTCCCAGGCAATGGCAAAGGGCGCACAATCATTCACCGGGACAAACCCGACGGTGATGTTGGGCTTTTCCAGACTGGCCGGATCGACTACTGGATTGGTCATCCATGCAGCGGCGATCGGATTGGGGGCTTGGGTGAGGGGGCTTGGGGTGAATTGCTGGCGACAGGCGGCCAGTGAGATTGCAGAAGCGGAAGCGGTCAGTCCTTGGAGGAAGACCCGCCTTGTCCAAGGTTTATACATGGAGATCTCTGGAGCTTAAGAACGGGCTGGGCGACGAGTGATGACGATTTGGAGTTTAGCCAGAGTGTAATCTAAAATTAGCCCCGTCAAACCAATCACAAAGACGGCTAAAAACACAGCGCTGACATTCAATCGGTTCCACTCATCCCACACAAAAAAGCCAATCCCAACGCTCCCCGTCAGCATTTCGACCGCGACAATCACTAACCAAGCGATGCCCAAACTAATACGCAAGCCCGTAAAAATGTAGGGTAGGGTCGCTGGAAGCACAACCTTAACCAGTTGCTTCCAGCGCGGCATTTCTAAAACCTGCACGACTTCTAGATATTCTTTCGGGACATTGCTCACGCCTTCCGCTGTATTAATAATGGTGGACCAAAGCGAGGTGATAAAAATAACAAAGATGGCCGCAGGTTCGGCAGAATTAAAAATAGCGAGGGCGATCGGCAACCACACGAGAGGAGAGACGGGCTTAAAGATCTGGACGATCGGATTCAACGCTAGCCCCGCATATTTAGATAACCCAATCCAAAATCCAACCGGAATGGCGACCACTGCTCCCAACAAAAAACCAATGCACACGCGGCGTAAGCTTTCCAAAAGCATCCAGCCCAGCCCAATATCACCCGGACCACGACGATAAAACGGATTCATCAAAAAATCAATATTTTTGGCAAAGGCTTCTGGAGGCGTGGGCACCATTTCCTGCCGGAATAGGGCAATCAGCCACCACACCGCAATCACTCCGGCAAACCCAGCCATGGGCAGCAAAATACTGGGTCTAAACAAACGGCGGAGGTAAATCATAGAAGTATTGGGATGAAAAACAAACCGTATTCCGCGTCTTCTCGTAGCTCAAACATCCTCCCAGTATAGATTAAGCTGTATCAAATTCTGTAACCGGAAACGCGATCGATCGTTCTGTCATTAATCTTGGATTATGTCATCAACCCCTATTGCTCACTTATTTTTTGGTCACTCACTCATGACACACAATCCAACTCGTCCAGCGTTTAAACTCTTCACCGCATTTTTGGTCTCTAGCTTAGCTATTAGTATCCCGATCGGCAGCACCCTTCATCTCCCCGCCCAAAGTCAACCGCAGCCTTCCGCAAACCAAGCTCGACGTCAGCCTGCGGAATCTGTTATTCAGGCTATTCGGGTGGCGATGAAGCAGCAGTTTGGGGTGCAAAATATTGATATTGTGAGCGTTTCTGACCAAAACTGGCCCGAGGGTTGTTTAGGATTGCCCCAAGAGAAGGAAGGTTGCACGAGGGCTATTGTTTCGGGGTGGCGCATTGTCGTCAGCGATCGATTACAAACTTGGAGTTATCGAACTGACCGTACAGGCAATATTCTACGACTTGAAAATTCCGATCGCGCAGTCTTGCCCCAAGCGGTTGCCAGAAAACTCATTCAATACGTTGCCCGTGACACTAATACTTTTCGGAGTAATCTCAAAATCACTGAGGTGAAAGCCCAAGGATTCGATGGTTGTCTCGGCATGTATGAAGCCCCTAATCAAGCCTGTACTAAAATCTTTATTTCTGGTTGGAAAGCGATCGTCACTAGCGGCACCCAAACCTTTGTCTATCACCTCAATTCCAATGCCTCGCGTATTGTTCAAAATAAAACAGCTAGCGGAGCAAAGCGATCGATTCGAGTTTCGTTTCAGTCCTTTGGCGACATTCAAACGATCGACTCCAAAGTGATTTTCCAAAGTAGTTCATCGGGAGATTTAACCGGAAGAATGGTGCGGACCGTGCTTACTGACGATGGCAAACTGACGCGCTATGTATCCTCACCCACGATTAGAGCGATGCCAATAGTGATCAGAACCTTATCCCGCGATCAACTCAGTGATTTCAAACGAATGTTAGAAACCCAACGCTTTCCGAATTTTAATGGCTTAAGCTATTTAACCGATGCGGCGCTTGCAGACTATCCCACGACGACTTATCAAGGGTTGAATAGTGCCATGCAGTTCATCGATTTGGAGAAGAAGAACATGCCCCGATCGCTGCAACAAGTGATTACGCAGTTGGAAATACTCCTTAAGCCGATGCCTCCGACCCCTTAAATGAAGTTTAGACTTCGTATTCTTTGATGCGTTGGGTGAGTCCGTAGTAGGTTAGCCCAACGATCGCACCTGAGATAGCAAGAACCTTCAGCCAAAAGAAATCGAAGTTATTGGGCGGAGTGAGTTCGATAACTTCACCGCCTGTTAAAGATTTTCGGGGATTTGGATCTTCGAGCGATCGCTGTGCTTTTTCAATAGCTTCATTAAATGCATCGATATTGATGTTCATGACCTCACTGTGAGAGGCTTTGAATTTTTCAAAGGCATGGTTAGATTCTCCCGGATTATTCCCGAGTGCTAGTGCGATCGCCTCTGCTTTTTTTCCGGTTGTGTTGAGCACTCGAATCCTGCTGTCAATCTTCAGATAAGCAGCAACATCGGTGATCATCATTTTGGTCTTATCCATCTCATTTGGGAAAGTCACGTTCTTCAACTGAGTTGCAAAGAAACCCGTCATTCCAGGGAGAACTTGGCCTTGGTTCGCGACTGTCTGAAGTTGTCTTTGATAGTCCGCAGCATTAGTAACTGGGTCAAAACTTCCAATTCGAGCGATCTTATTTGCATTGACTAAAAACTGCTTTTCGTGTTCAGAAGCTGCACTACTATCTAAGAGATAGCGACTCTCAGCGGTATTCATCATATAGGCCGTCGATCGAAGCTGACGCAAGGCATGTAACGAGTCAAAGGCATCTTCCTTCGCAACTTTGAGCTGTTGATTTGCTGTATTCAGACTTACTAGCGTATCTAATAAAAAGAATGAAGCGATCAGCGTTGCGCCTAAAAGTGCCGGATTCAAGACGCGACGATTCCATTTAAATAGGAGTAACTGTATTGAAATTAATAGTCCCAATAAGGTCGCACCCGCAACCAACACCATAAGGCTTTGTCCAAGGCTAGACCTTCGGCCAGATTGATACGATTTGCTGAGGGCTTCAAAATTGATTTGATCAAGTAAATAGGCTTCTTTCAGCAATCCACTATTATCATCTCCGATAATTTTCTGAGCGTCTCGGTAGGCTTCGAGACTTGCAGAGGTATTCTTCTGGGCATGAAAATCTCTAGCTTGCTGTGCCTTTTCAATATAGTTATTAATACCTAAAATAATGGTAGAGGCATATTTCTGTTCTGCTGGAATGGGTACTTTTTTTGAAGGGTCTTTTGACGTGTCGATATAGACTGGAATCGTGATGTTCTTTGAAACTTGGACCACTAGATTAGAAAGCTTTTCTTTACGGGATTGGTAGCCCTTTTCAGCCTCAGGATTAGTCCCTGATGGAAGCAGTAGCATATTGACGACATTGGCATCCATGTCAGATAGACTATCTCGAATTCGCTGGGCATGATAGATACTCGGCGTCGTCCCAAACCCGACTTCTTCCACAACACTCCGCTGGGCCATTACGGCACTGACGATCGCTCCCGTTAACAATAGCGTCCCTCCCAAGACTGCATAAATACCAGCCTTATAAATCTCAGGTGTCGTGAACGATCGCGCCAGTCCGGGGATTTTGACTTTACGAATTTCGATCGGTGACGGGGTTGTTCCTGAAAGAACAATGGGTGCCGGAGCATTTGTAGTTTTTGAGGTTGCCATGGGTCTATTGCTCTACTAGGGTGAATTTTAGCGTTGCTTTAATGACTGATTACAGTGATGCGAGTCCAATGTCCTAACGTGAAGCTGTCGCCGTTATTTAATGTGTAATCTTGCATTGGTTTCAGTTCAACGCCGTTGTATATCGTCCCATTGGAAGAACCGATATCACGCAGGACGAGTTGACCATCGGGCTGAACCGTCAACATCGCATGACGAGAAGAAACCGCATCATCAAAATCAAGGGAAATCTCAGGCACAATTCCTCTAGCGGTGTTGTGACGACCGATGAGATTGGTGAGCGATGTAAGTTGTATTTCGATCGCGCCTTGAGTGGGCGCAGGTGGACTTTCGGGCGCGGCAAGAGTGCTGTCGATTTCGAGGCGAAGGGACCAGGGAAGAGTAGGAGTCTGCGGCGGTGGCGTGACCGATACGGGAGGTGAAAGAAACGCAGAATCTAGGGGTGGAATTTCGATCGGCGGGATTGTCACCGGGGCCGACTGCCGAGTTTCAAAATTGTATCCACAGATTTCGCAAAACTTACCATCAATCGGATCATGCGGAGTCGTACAATCTGGGCAATCGGGCATTCCACTCGACAACGACATGGGCGGCGGCGGCATATCTGCTGGAAACGCTCCCGAAATCTTAGTCCCACAATCCGAGCAGAAATCAGCTTCCGTCGATCGATGTCCTTTCACACAAAGATAAGTCATAAAAATTGTGAATTGTGAATTGTGAATTGTGAATTAAACCATCATTCCCCTCGTTTAATCCGCGTTGTCTTCGTCGATCGCGTTTCCAATGCCATTTCGTCTTCTTTTTGAACATTTCGCTTGATCCGAATCGTTCCCGTACTCGCATCATCAATCTCCACGACCTGACGCAATAACTTAGTTGTCGCCTCATTCCCTGACTCATGGGCCAACTGCACCGCACGGGAAAGCTTTGCCGTCGCCACATCAAAGTTGCCTTTACTCCGAGCGTCTAGACCTTCTTGAATGGACTGCGCTAGTTCTGCCTGTCCGGTGTAATGGGCCACCGTTCGATCGATTTTGGCCGATCGAACCTCATCATCTGTCCAGATGGCAAGAATCTTACTTTCAGCAATCTTCACTTCAGCCCCATTTTGCACATAAACTAAGCTGGCCCGCCCCGCTAACATTTCATCCCCAACATTACCGGGTTTGACTTGCAGACAGACATGATAATCTCGCGACTCCTGCGAACCCCATGCGCCCGTTGGATAATCCGAAATCTGCGCACTGACCACTTTAGCCTTTTGGGTAATATCAACGATCGTTGGACTCACCTGCTTACAGAACATCACCGTCGTGCCCTGCGGTGTCCAGAGTCGCAGCGACACATCACTAATATTTTTACTCATGGCATCGCCCAGAATCGATGTAAAGTCAGATTCGATCGCCGCTGCATTGGCAATGATGTCTGCGGTGCCGAGAAGGGCTTGAGAAATCTTTTGCAGTTGGGCAACCGCCCAGTCCGTTCCGACCCCGCGACAATCACATTGAAACTGTTTATCGCAAGACAACAAAACGGTTTCTAAAGTATTAGTATCCGATCGATCGTTCTGTCCATCGGTGAGCAATAGCGCCTGCCGAATCGCGTTAGGATAAGCCGAGAATTGCTGCAATGCGAGTTTAAGCCAGCTCGAAATCACCGTTCCACCCGAGGCCGTTACCCCACGCAAAGATGCGATCGCTGCTTGTTTTGCACCGGGGGTTGCGCGAGCGGTGGCACACAGTAAGATCGCCTTACTCGAACCTGTTACCACAAAGAAGTACGTCTCTTCAGGCAACAGTTCGATCAGTTTTGCGATCGCACCTTTCGCCGCGACCATTTTTTCGCCATCCATCGATCCTGACGTATCACAGATGATTCCAAAGACTTTTTCAGTACTATTAACGCTCGTTCCTTCTTCGCCATCGGCCACAACGGTCATGATGGCATTGACTTCACGGCTACCTTCAGGAAGATAGGGATTTTGATAGACTTGAGCGGAGAAGTTGGTGGTCATAGGAGAATTTTGAAGGTTGAATTGTGAATTGTGAATTAGAAGTTTGAATTGACGTTTGTGTCGGAGTCTTTTGGCCCCCAACCCCCAATTCTGGGGGCTTCGGAATTCTGGCTATCCGCTCCGGTTCCCCCAGAATTGGGGGTTAGGGGGCCATCTAGCTGTCATTTTTCAGGAATGTTCAAAACCGCGATCGTAATGTTGTCTTGACCACCGCATTCAAGGGCAAAGTTAAGACAGTGTTTGATCTGATGAATTGTATCGCTATCGGGGGTGGCTTGATGCATTAAATCTCGAAGTTTGGACGGTTCGGGGGCATAGTTCCAGAGTCCATCAGAACACACCATCAACTGGCCAGGTTGGGTCACGATGTGCTGTGAAAAACTTGGCTCATCGTGACTAGGCCCTTCGTCATTGTAGGAGTCGGCTCCTAGCCAGCGGGTAATGGCGTGGGCGTTGGGCGAGGCTTCGGCTTCGATGAGGGTCAGTTCACCTGCGGCGACGACTTCGTTCATCCAGGAGTGATCTTGAGTGAGTGGAATAGACTCCGCATCACTTAACCAATACGCCCGACTGTCACCTACCCAGGCAAGATGTATCGCAACGTTCGCAGATGTGGGAGGAAGGGCGATCGCCGCAACAATGGTCGTTGAAGGGGGTTCACCTTTTGCGTTAAGTTGCTGTCCTAACTCTGTAACCGCCGCACTGGCCCGAGCGATCGCACTCTTCAGCGCAACGTCAGGCAAAATACCTTGGCTTAAATCTTGGACAATAGACTGACATGCCGTTTGAGAGGCTAAGGTACTAGCGCTACCGGGATCGGTGGAACTAGAAACGCCATCGCAAACGACTAGAATATGAGTTCCGTCGGGCAATCGATCGATCGCAAAGGCGTCTTCATTGCGAGAATGCCGAATGCCTCGATCGCTGATGGCTGCGAAGTCTGCGGAGAACACCACTTCTTGATGATCGCGCGGAGTCGGATTGCGATGACCACACTGATTGCAAAAACCATCGATATCGATGTCGAGGCTGGTGCATTTTGTGCAGGGTTTTTGGTTAGTACTTTGAATAGATAATGGATTAAGATCGCCAACGGTTTTGATGTCGATTTGGGAAGCATCTAGCGAAACGCCACACACCTCGCAAAATCGATCGCCTAGATCAAACGGGGTATCACAAGATGCACATTGTAAATTCATACTCAAACTCCCTAATACCAGCTCTTGGGTCGAACGCGATTGGCTTCATCCACGAGTCGAGTGCGATCGTCGCCGACCGACAAATGGGCCATCTCTCGAAACACCTTTTCTAAGCCTTCCCGAATTTTGGTTTCCTCTAAGCCTTGGTCTAAAATAGTGACGCCTCGATCGGGTGCGATCGCCTTCTGTTCCAGCAGCAGCAGCGTCGTGGTCAACACTTGACTACTCAAACGACATCGATCGAGACTGTCTAGGGTCATTTTTTTGATGGTTTCTGATGCACTTTGAAGCTGTTTGATCGTGGGATTTCCCAAATGAGAACTAGCCCATAGACGGGCAACTTCAGCTTGCGATCGCATATACAAACTCGAACTCGGCGGGACTTGCTGCAAGCTCTCCACCACGATCGATCGATCTTGTTTTAGGGCGCTGTGACAACGAGATAACCCAAAGGCGCTGGTGACATATTCAGGATTTGTTCGCCAGACCAGTTCATAAAAATCTATTGCGCGTGCTGGGTCACCTGCCTGCTCATGAGCCAGTCCGAGAGCCAGCTTAGGAGCAAGTTCTCCGGGAAGATCGGCGTAGACTTGGTTGAAATGAACGATCGCCTCTTTGGACTGGTTTTGCGCCATACGCAGTATTCCCAAATACCAGGAGGCTCTCCAGTTCCAGGGGTCCTGGGCCTGAACCTGTCGCAAAATATCCTCGGCTTTGGCGGCCCGATCGCTGCTGATGTATTCATACGCTAGGCGCAGCTTGGCCTCGGCAGATTTTGGGATGCGCTGAACGATATCTTTGATCGTCGAAATTTGTGCATCAAGCCCCGGTAAGTTTGCGACTCCAAGGAGCATTTGCGTGGCTGAATCGGTGGGGTCGGCGATCGGAAGTGGGACTTGTTGATAAGTCGATCGCACTGGGTCTAAAGCACCGACGATTTGGGTTATCAACCGATCGCCGCCGAAGAGATGGCTCACCGCAGGGCAAGGCTTTTTAGTATCTGCCGCCACGACTTCTCGCAGAACACCTAAGAGCTGGTCGGCCATTTCTTCAGCAGACTGGAAGCGGTTGTTGGGGTTTGGGGCGGTGGCCCGCAATAGGAATCGATACAGCGACTCATGTTCGGCAAACAACGGTTCTTCCACCGCTGACGGCAAACTGTGCAAATGCTCCCGCGTAAAGCCTCGAATGCTACAGACCAGCACCGCCAACGTTCGAGCGATCGTATACAGATCCGTGACAATGGTTGGTCCTTCAGCCGCTTCAGGAGCCGTATAGCCAACCGTTCCATAAATATCGCCATCAAGATCGTCAATGCGAAGGACACCGCCCATGTCAATGAGTTTGACATCGTTGCCTTCAACGATAATGTTATCGGTTTTGAAATCGCAGTAGACTAAGCCCTGACTATGGAGATATCCAAAGGCGGGTAAGATTCGGTGAATGTAGGCGATCGCTTCTGCGACAGGCAATACCCCTCGTTCTTTTCGCAGGGCATTCAGGGTTTTTCCACCGACGTATTCCATGACAATGAAGCCTTCACTGCCCTGATTCACAAAGTTATAAATGCCGACAATGTTTGGATGCTTAACGGCAGCGAGGAACTTCTTCTCGGCGACTGCGACCGCTGCGCTAGAGGCATCTTCGGTGTCGAGTAAGCCTTTCAAAATCACATAGCGCGAGAGTACTTGGTCAAAGCCCAAATAGACCCAACCCAATCCGCCATAGGCGATCGCCCCGCGCACTTCATATTGACCCGCAACAACATCACCGGGCTTGAGCGAGGGGGTAAAGCAGTATTTCTTACCGCATTTAGAACAGAATCCTTTTTCACGTTTTAGAGACTGATCGCATTGGGTACAAATCCGTTTGCTTTCGGAGACGACAGGGTTCGCCATGATGGCTTGTTCTGGCTCCACCGAGGGCAAATCTGGCAGCGAAATCAACCCCGATCCCAGCAGTTTACGGGTGCTTCGACTGGTGCTAACGCGGCGGGTGGTAGACGCTCTGCCGGGAATGGTTGACGTAAAGACGCCGCTGCTTCCGCTGGCTTCGGTGACGGCGGTCGATCGTCTAGACGGCGCACTGGTTCGGCTACTACTTGGCTCGCTGCTACTCGGGTTTAAGTGTTGACTAAAACTATTGTTGACTTGACTGAGATTGCCCGTGAAATCCGAGGCATCAGAGCGAGGGGCCGCTTTAGTTTTATTGACTGCCGCCATTCCGCAAGTATCGCAGTAGCCGTCATCAATGGTTCCGGCACATCCCGGTTGTTCGCAAGGTAGATTGGTAAGACTCATAATTAACCTGGTAAGTAACCCGCGTGAAGAACCCGCTCTGAATCAGTCTCTTAGTTTCTTTAGTATCGATCGATTTGGCTGTAAATTTAGTCTAGATTTAGCCCAATCTTGCTTAATGATATAGCTCAGTTTTAGTTCATTGTTTCAATATAAGGCTCCCTACACCCGTGAGTTCAATGCTTGCTCGTAGGCTTGTAACACTGTACTGGCCCGAACCAAATCCGTTGGTCGGCTATACAACATCTGCTGCACCTGCTGCTCTAGGTCCGCGAGCGGCGGCTCTTCAGCAAATCCTAAGGCTTTGGCCTTTGCCTTGAGCACAAGCAGGCGTCCTCGGAGTTCGCTGCGGTGCTGGAGTGGGGCGTTGTTGCTGGTGAGAGCGGATTGTTCATAGGCGATCGCGTGGTCGAGTTGGGCTTGCCATTTGGTGAGGCCCACTTTGACGGGGATGACGTTGCCAAGATTGGCGGTGGTTTGTAGCTTGTTGAGCCATTGATGGAGTCCGCTTAGGTGATCTTGAGTTAAAGGTGCCTTTAATCCTGAAGGATTCAACACTTTTTCTCGCAATTCCGTAAATTTTGCAATGGATTCTGTATTTAACGTTTCTAGGTACTGAAAAGTGCTTTGGGCGGCGCGGAGAGACTGGGCCACTTGATCGCGCGTTTGAGCTAGATCGGTGATAGCAAGGACGATCGCATTGAGCGGTGCTTCGACATTGACTAGGCTTGTTTCGGCGGCGCTAATCGGGTCACGATCGATTTCAAGCTGGGCGGATTTGATTTGCGATCGGACTTGCTCAAGCTGCTTTTGTAAGCCTTCAGGCAGCGGCCCTGGATACTGCTGAGCAAGCTGATGAATTTGGGCTTCGATCGGACGAGTCTGGTCGTAGAGGACGAGAAGCTGCGGTTCAAGCTGGTTCCAAGCGGCATCCACCTGAAAAATAACCGCCGCCGCACTTTGAAACAGCTTACTCATGGTGATGAGCACACTAATGGGCGTGACCTTCTGAAAGTGGGACGCCACCACACCCAAATCTCGACTGGCCAACGGACTGGCATCCACAGGCAGCTCAATCGATTCGGCACTTAGGAATGTGATGATTTCAGCAATTTTCTCATCGACTTTCCCAAAGCGAGGCAGTCGATCGCGCATTTCCCTCGCCTGATCCACGGTTTGGCGCAGGAGTTCAAAGGATTGAAACAATCGATCGAGGTCAGACATGGCCCCGGCCACTAGGGTCTGAGTTTTCCCTGTAAGCCGAGCTTGGGGCATTCCGCTGGTTCCGGCGAGACGCTGATAGGTGGGGAGGTTATCAAGATCGTAGAGATTTTGGCTTATGGCAGCGAGTTTTTGCTGCCAGTCCTTGAGAAGTTCATCGAGTTGTGCTGAAGTAATAGCCATACGAAAAATCCTGAGATCTATCTATGATTCACTCAGGATCCTATAAATTACGCACAAAATTAGTTCAATCTGAAAATTAACTGAATTTTCCTGACCCAAAAGTGGCCTGAGGTGAGTTTTAGCAAACACTGCGATCGCCAACCTCAAATCGATCGATCGTAATCCAGTGGTCTGCGGCTCAAATAATCCAGCGATTCAATTCCTTCTCGTTGGGTTTGGGGCACGGCGAGCCATGCCCCTACACATCTATCTTTCAAGAGACTGTAGGGGCATGGCCATGCCGTGCCCCAAACCTAACGGGTTTTAAGACAGGTCTTAATTTACGCATTTACGCCGCGCAAGCTAGAACGTAAACGTCGTCCGAACGGTCCCAATTATCACCGCTGAATTACTACTGTTGTGATCTGGAGCCGTGAGCCAAATCAGTCCCGGTGTAATCGAGATGTTGTCATTGAGTTTGTGCTGATAAAACCCTTCAACGTGAATGGAGGTATTAGCATCGCGGAGTAATCCACCCGTTGCACTCGTGACCTTAGGTTCCATTCCAACGATCAAACCTGCCAAGTTTCCTTTTTTACCCAGATCGGGGAATGCCAAGCCGATCGTCCAGGTCCAAATATCAAGGTCGCCTGTCCCAATAACATTGGTTTTGATGTAGCCTGCGTTGCCATTAATTACAATGTTAGGGTTTAGCTGGAAAGAGGCTCCCAAGCCAAAGGAGTTGCTGCTGGTATTTCCAGTTGGATTTGCGAGGACGCTTCCCGTTGGGCTTCCTGCACTCTCAAACGTGGTGTTGTAAGAATTCAGGTAGGTCGCGCCAATTTTGAATTTTTCGCTAGGCTTGAAGGTCACTTGGCCAATCAGCCCGTAAGAGCCATTGAACAAACCATTGCCGGGAGTGGGATCGTTTGCGCTTCCAGCGAGGTAGCCTGCGCTTACTTCGAGCTTTTCACCAAAGGCGTGCTTGATGCCAATTCCAGTTCCGCCCATCAGATAGTAAATAGGATTGCGGGTTCCGAAGTGGGTCAGTGCGCCGCTTCCGCCATCTCCATCGAGGTAGGGATTTAAGGTATCTACGAAGTCGTCCGCCGCGCCCGCATTGGCTTCGATCGTAATCGTTGTGTTCTTACCTAAAGGAAATTGATAGAGCAAGGCATCAACAGTCGCCTTACCACCCGAATCTGCGGCCATTCGCAGCGAGCCTTCAGGAATGCCAGTGGCACTATTAGTAAAGCCAGAATTTCCAGCTTGAATTCGGGTCCGGAGCAGATCTTCGCCCGTAAAGCTAGTGTCTAAGTTCAACCGCGCTCGGTATCCAAAAACGGTGTTGCGGCTTACATCTGCGCCATCAATTCGCCCCGTCGCAACGCCTGCAAGGCCCATGACGACTTCGCCATTCAGTTTGGTCGTCGTCGAAAACTGCTGCTTCTCTAGCCTCACCACTTTCGATTCCAACCCATCCACACGACCGCGCATTGTAGACAATTCTGCGGCAAACTGCTCTTGCAATTTACGGAGGGCTGCAAGGTCTTCTTTTTTCACGGCATCGGCGGTGGAAGCGGCGATCAAATCGTTGACTCGATCCATGCAAGCATTCAACCCGGCAGCAAACTCGTAGCGGGTCATGGCCCGGTTGCCTCGATAGGTTTTGTCTGGATAACCTGCGATACAGCCGTAGCGCTCAACCAGCGACTGCAACGCTTGAAACGCCCAGTCGGTCGGCTTTACATCACTGAGTTGGGACACTGACGTCACTTGAGCAAACGCAGGCGACGACCCGGCTGTTTCAACGTCTACGGCGACATCCACCGACTGAGCAACAGCAAACGGGCTAACGCTCAACACTAAGGCGATCGGACTGAGGGCGATAGCAGACTGGCTCAACACAGCAAAACACGATTTCTTGAATGACAGCATAGTCTCTTTACACGCACACAACATTGATAATGATACTCAATCTCAGACTCAATAGCGATCGAAACCTTTAGATTTGGATTCTATTAACTTTAATTCTCAATAACGTATCATAGATATCATCCCGACTCAATCACGTTAATCTTCTCCATAATGTTCAATCCTCAATCAGCGACCCGACGACAACTCTTGAGAGCAAGTCTCATCCTCGGAGCTGGGACCGCAGCTAGTGCGCTTGCCTTTCCGCTGCTGACGGGCCAATCTCGATCGGCTACAACGCGCATCCAGCAGGGAAAGGTGGCGTCGTCTTTGTTCCCAGTAGACGCCAAAGGCTTTACCCCGATGACGGCAGTTCGCGAGTTTGATTATGGAACGGTGACTCAGGAAAACGGTCGGACGGTGCGCGAGTTTCGGGTGGAAGCCAAAAGCGGCGAAATCCAACTCAACGAAGTGACGAAATTCATTACCTGGAATCTCAACGATCGAATTCCAGGTCCCACGTTTCGGGCCACTGAGGGCGATCGGATTCGGGTCGTGTTTCAGAATAAGGCAGGTCACGCTCACTCCATGCACTTTCACGGCGTGCATCCATCAGAAATGGACGGCATCAAGCCCATTCGCAATGGCCAAGTTTTCATTTATGAATTTGATGCAGAGCCTTACGGGGTCCAGCTTTACCATTGTCATGTTGCACCCGTTGCGCGTCACATTGGCAAAGGTCTCTACGGCATGTTCATCATCGATCCGAAGGAGGCGCGATCGCCTGCCGACGAAATTGTGCTGATCATGGCGGGGTACGACACTAACAATGACCAGAAAAATGAGCTGTATGCCTTCAACGGCGTTCCGCATTATTTTATGCATCACCCCATTCCGATTCAGCAAAATAGGCTTGTTCGGCTCTATATTCTGAATCTAATCGAGTACGATATTGCCGCCAGCTTTCATCTCCATGCCAATATGTTCGGCGTCAACGCGACAGGAGCCAGCATGACCACCAGCACCCAAACTGACGTCATCACCATGGGTACCGCCGAGCGACACATCCTAGAGTTCACGTATCGCCACACCGGAAAATTCATGTTCCATCCGCACCAAGACTTCATGGCCGAAGCCGGATGCATGGGATTTTTTGACGTGAAGCCGATCGCTTAAAGCTGTTGCTAACTGAGTAAGATTTTCAATAAGCTTGACAATCTGTCGTATATGGCCTCAAAATACAAGTTGCTAGTTGAAATAAAGTCTCAACAGTATTCATGACTTACTCTCCTTTTTCCGTACTTTGACGTCACTACAGGTTTTTTCAACATGGGCTTCTCTCGGCAAGTATTAAAGACCACCGAACTCTTCGCAGCATCGCTGTGTCTCAGTGTTTTGGTAAGCTGTGGTGGCACTCAAACCCAGGCTCCGACGACGCTAAGCCCAAGTACGGTCAGTGGTGAACCTGCTGCGCAACGTGCTGGAATGTCCCATGGTAAGAAAATCAATATCAACAATGCGATTCTGTCCGAACTCGATAAGCTAGAGGCAAAACTGGGCGTCCCTGCGCTCTCGAACAAAATTCAGTCGAGTCGTCCCTACGTGAAGCCGGAAGAACTCGTTTCCAAAAAGGTGATTACGCAAGCCCAGTTTGATCAAGTCAAGGATATGGTGACGATCGAAGAAATCGTCCTGACTGGAGAAGCCAAAGATCTTGACTACATGGTGAAGCTCGGACTGATGAAAGGCCACATGATGGTTGCTCGTGAACTGCTGGATTTGAAAAAGCCTGACCAAGCAGAACCTCATATTGGGCACCCCGTTGAAGAAATCTATGCGGATGTGGAAGAGCAGTTAAAAGAACGCAACGTTAAAGAATTTAAGTCGGTACTGTCTACGCTTCAGGCCATGGTGAAGGCGGGCGCAAAAGACCCGGTAAAAACAGACGCTCAATTCAAATTGGCGCTGGATGCGATCGATGGTGCGATCTCGGTGCTGCCAGAAAAACAACGCAAGGATGAAAAGTTTGTGTTGCAGGTCATTGTTGGACTACTCGATACTGCAAGTTCAGAATATGGCGCAGCGATCGCGGATGGCAAAATCAAAGAAGCCATTGAGTATCAAGACTCTCGCGGATTTGTGATGTATTCGCAGGAGCTGTACAAAGCTGTTGCCCCTCAGGTCACGGCAAAATCAGCCGAAACTGATAAGAAGATTTCAACGGCGTTGAGCGAAGTTGCTTTAGCATGGCCTTCTGCAATTCCGCCTGCGGCTCCCGCAAAATCAGTTGAGACTGTCACAAAATTGATTAAGTCAATTGAAGCGATCGCTCAAAAGAGTATGTAGTTATAGTCCCTGGCAATTCGGTCCCCTAACTCCCGATTCTTGGGGACATGAGTTTTTTAGTTCTTCTCAATCTTTACGTTCACGGATATTCACATGGATTTCAGTTCAGCGCTTCCCACTTTTATTATCACCTTGCGCGAAGGTGTCGAAGCCGCGTTAGTGGTCGGTATTGTGCTGGCCTATCTCAAGAAAGCAGGCAAAT
Organism: Synechococcales cyanobacterium; assembly: GCA_043764895.1. Classification (GTDB taxonomy): domain Bacteria; phylum Cyanobacteriota; class Cyanobacteriia; order Leptolyngbyales; family Leptolyngbyaceae; genus JAAFJU01. Next base: position 31,562 of record JAYUJY010000142.1, read on the forward strand.
CTTACCTGTCTCCTTGGGTCTACAGCGGGATTGGTGTGGGGCTTGCGGCCAGTGCGGCGATCGGGGTAACGCTTAGTCAATTCATCCAAACCCTCGGGAGCAGCAGTGAGAAGTACGGCCCGGTGTTTGAACCGCTGCTGGAAGGGTGCTTTGGATTACTTGCGATCGTGCTATTAAGTTGGATGCTGATTTGGATGACGCAAAATGCTAAGACATTGAAGTCTAGCGTTGAAGGGTCGATTGGATCGGCGCTTGATCAAGCTAAAGCAGGCTGGGGAATCTTTGGACTCATCTTTTTTGCGGTGATTCGAGAAGGCTTTGAAACCGTCTTGTTTATTGCCGCAAAGTTTGAGCAGGGAGTGGTTCCAGCAATCGGGGCGCTGTTTGGGATTCTGTGTGCTAGTGCGATCGGCGTTGCATTTTTCAAATTAGGATTGAGGTTGAATATTCGTAAATTCTTTCTGATCATGGGAGTCTTCCTGATCCTAATCGTCTCTGGACTGGTCGTAACGTCTCTGGCACATTTCGATACCGCGATTAATATTGTTGCAGGACTCGATCGTAAATCAGCGGCGCTTTGCTTTTTCCAAGAAGGCTTTGCACGCCCTGAAAACAAATCCTGTGTTCTAGGTGGACTAGTATGGAACTTCTCTAAAGTGATGCCAGAGAGTCAGTTCCCCGGCATTGTCTTTAGTACGCTGTTTGGGTATACTCAGAAGCTTTTTGTGGTTCAAGCGGTAGCCTATGTGGTTTTCTTAGGAACGATCGGCACAATCTATATCCGCAGCCTAAATCCTAGAAAACTTTCTTCGCGGAAGTCGGCAACGCTAGAAGCGGCCTCCAACGTAGATTCGTAACTTAGAAAACTAGTATCGTGCGGCGTAAATAAGCCAGGTATTCAACTCTTCCTCGTTGGGTTTGGGGCACGGCGAGCCATGCCCCTACAGATCCGGGTTCCAGAGAATGTAGGGGTTTGGCTCGCCGAACCCTAAACCCAACGAAGAAGTGATCAATGCGGCCATCATTTTGATTGTTTGCTAGGCTTATTTACGCCGCGTAGTACTAGAGTTTTGATAGTCCACTTCGGATTCAATTTCTGGGGTGGTTTTTAAGCGTCGATAGTTAAGAAATTCTCTATTAAGATGACTCAACCTATTGATATTTAATTTCAATAGGTTGTAGTATAGAGTTGTAAGGGTGTTGTGAATACAGCGTTATTTTGTAGAATTGAGATTAGAAGATGAACATGAAAAGACGTACGTTTCTGGCTTCCGGTGCAGCCCTAGGCACAGTGATGATTCATCAGTCCTTGACGGCTAGAAGTAGTTTCGCCCAAAGCGGTAAAGTACTTAACCTTTATTCGGCACGGCACTATGATGCGGACAATAAAGTGTATGAAGGCTTCTCGCAAAAGACTGGCATTAAGATTAACCTAGTCGAAGCACCTGCCGACAAACTGATTGAACGGGTGAAAAGTGAAGGGGCGAAGAGTCCTGCCGATATCATTATTACGGTGGATGCAGGGAATTTGTGGCGGATTCAGCAGGCTGGCCTGTTTCAGAAAGTTCCCATGACGAGTTCGTTGTATAGCAGCATTGATAAGGATTTGCGAGATCCAGATGGCCAGTGGTTTGGCTTTGCGAAACGGACTCGCGTCATTATTTACAACAAATCGCGGATGCAATCTTCTGATATTGCCCGCTATGAAGATCTAGCAGACTCAAAATGGCGGGGTAAGCTTTCAGTCCGATCGTCCGGCAATATCTACAACCAGTCTTTAGTCGCTTCTATCATTGAAGCGTCGGATGAGGCTAAGACAGAAGCCTGGGCTAAGGGACTTGTCGCTAACCTAGCTGGGCGGAAGCCTAGCGGTAACGATACGTCGCAGATTAAAGCAGTGGCATCAGGTGAATCGGATTTGACGATCGCAAATACTTACTACCTGAGTCGGCTAGCTAATTCTGGTAAGGGTGAAGATCGTGATATTGCCAGTAAAGTGGGCATCGTTTTCCCGAACCAAGGCGATCGGGGGACTCATGTCAACATCAGCGGTGGCGGAATTGCGAAGTATTCGCCTAACCCAGAAGCGGCGCTTCTGTATTTAGAATATCTGGCAAGTCCGGAGGCTCAAGCAATTTTTGCGGGGAGTAACTTTGAGTATCCAGTCATTGCGGGTGTTCCGCTAAAAATGTCTCTCATTGGCTACGGCGACTTCAAAAAAGATGCTATCAATGTAAAGGTCTTTGGTGAAAGGAATGCCCAGGCAATCAAATTAATGGATCGATCGCGTTGGACCTAAGTAGTTCCTAGGAATAAAATGACCGGAGGCTCCAAACCCCCGATTCTGGGACTTCGGAATGTATTGTTTTCCCGGAATTAGGAACAAAGAGCCTCCGATAGATTCATTGTTAGGAACACCCTCAAACCTCTAGGCAAACCTCATGGGAACTGTTTTTGAATTTCTGGCAAAGGGTGGGCCGCTTATGGTTCCCATTGCCGGACTGTCAGTAATGACAATGGCTTGTGCCTTTGAGCGCACTTGGTTTTGGTGGCACAGTTTGCGGGGAGAGAGGCGTCTGGTTCGGCAAATTTTGGATGCGGCATTGGTGGATCTGGGCACGGCGCGATCGCTCGCTGAAAGTGCCCAGGATGTCCCGATCGGACGCTTTTTACTTGCGCCGCTTAAGATCAATTTCCCGACGCCCGAAACCTTTCGGTTAGCCCTTGAAGCAGCGGGCGATCGGGAATTTGTGCAGATGCGAAAGGGGGACAAACTCCTCGAATCGGTCGCTGGAATTGCTCCGCTTCTGGGACTTTTGGGCACCGTTACAGGACTGATTGTGACGTTTTTTAGTCTCAAAATTGGTGGTGGCGGGTCGGGCGCGGATACGTCAAAAGCGGCTATGGGGATTGCAGAAGCACTTATTACAACGGCAGGGGGAATGATAGTAGCCGTGATCGCGCTAGCAATATTTCGCGTGTGCATCTCATTAGCGGCTGGGCAAATGGATTACTTTTCAGATGTTGGCAATGAACTAGAGTTGATTTATCGTCAACACTGGTACGAACCGAATCTGTCGAAAGGCGATCGGGCTGAACTGACGGATGAGCGATTAGTGAGCCGATTAGTTGAGGTGTTGCAACAGTTAATACCCAGTCCAATACACACTCCAACACCCAGTCCAATACCCAGTGAACCCGTTAGTCAGTGTGACCCGCCCTATTCCCATAATTCCCTTGTGAATGGAGCACTAGAGTTACTATGAAATTTCGTGGACAGCATCAAGGTTCTCGGATGCCAGAACTTAATCTGGTTCCGCTGATGGACGTGATTATGACGATTTTGATTTACTTCATTATTGTGTCGATGACGCTAACTAATTTTCAAGCCGTTAATGTGAAGTTGCCTGGTGTCGGCGGACCAGCACCCAACAGTTCTGCCGTCCCAACCGACCCGTTAGTCGTGGGTCTCAATTTACAGGGACAAATTCTAGTGAATAACGCCGTTGTTTCTCAAGACGGTCTTGCATCTGCGGTGACGCAATATCTTAGCGAAAAACCCCAGGGAGTTGTGATTTTAAAAGCCGATCGAGCAGTGCCCTACGAAGGCGTAGTGACATTGTTAAGTTCATTGCAGCGACTAGGCGGCGATCGGGTTTCGTTGGCGGTTGAGTAGGGAGCTAGTACTCTGCGGCGTAAATAAGCCAGGTATTGAAAACTTCTTCGTTAGGTTTGGGGCACGGCGTGCCATGCCCCTACAGATCCGAGTTTTAGAGAATGTAGGGGTTTGGCTCGCCGAACCCTAAACCCAACGAAGAAGCAATCAATGCAGACATCATTTTGATTGTTCGCAATACTGGAAGCCCAACGACACTTCCCTGAATCACGATACTGTTCTCGTTAATGTTCCACCCACGCTATAGACCGCATTAAAGCCGATTCGTTCTGCCCACATTTCGGCTAAAGGATGTCTATTCTTTAGATTTTCGCTAATTTTTAGCAAATCATCGCCGATCTCATAATCACCACTTTCGACATCGTTCACGTAGTGTTGCTTTAGCAAATCGCAATAATTTTGCCAATATTATCTACGGACTCTAGCTGAGTCTGAAGCTTGTGATAAAGAGCTTTGCCAAGCCGAACGACCTCTTCGCTGCTGTAAGTGACTTGAGACATCAAAGGCAACCTCGCAAGGATCTGTATATCTATATTAATTCTACCTCAAGGTCTCTACGTCCGATCGCCCTTCACCATTTGCCAACTCAATAACACAACGGGTAACAATCCAACCCCGATGATCGCTAATGCTGGAGCTGCCGCTTCAGCTAATCGCTCATCAGACGCTAGGTTATAAACCCGAATCGCTAAAGTATCAAAATTAAAAGGTCGCACAATTAACGTGGTAGGCAGTTCTTTCATCACATCAACAAACACTAAAATCAATCCTGTAACGAGTCCACTTCGCATCAGAGGAAGATGAATTTTTTGTAGGGTCCGAGCGGTACCACAACCGAGGCTCCGAGCGGCATCATCTAGACTGGGCTTAATCCGATCGAGACTCGTTTCCACCGCCCCAAATCCCACCGCCAAAAACCGCACCAAATAGGCGAAGACCAACGCCGCGATTGTTCCACTTAAAAGCAATCCGGTCGAAACATTAAAGGTCGATCGGCTCCAGGCATCCACCACATTATCAAACTGTCCCAACGGCACCAGAATACCCACCGCAATCACCGCGCCTGGAATGGCATAGCCGAGCGTCGCTAATTGGGTTAACCAACGATTGGCCGGACGCAGGCGTTGAGCGTAGGCGAGAAAGATAGAAATAAGAATCGCGATCGCCGCCGTCAATGCAGCAAGCAGAAAACTATGATAAGCAAATTCCCAAAAGCGATCGTTGGGCGTTGATACAATGGCGCTGCTAGCCGTTGGGAAATCAGAATCACCCCGAGAATCGCCTGGGGTCGCATTACTGCCAATGCCCATCAATTGGAGAAGCATTCCCACGGGCAGCAGAAAGCCCAGGAGAATAGGCACACTACAAACAACAATGGCGCTGAGACTGCGCACACCAGAGAGCACATACCGCGACATCGATCGACCTTGACCTGCGTTCTGGTAGTAGCGCTGTTGTTGCCGCGACACGCGTTCTAGCGCAATCAATCCAAAAATAAACACTAACAGCAATACGGCCAACTGCGAGGCTGCGAGGCGCTCACCCATGCCAAACCACGTTCGATAAATGCCCGTTGTAAACGTGGGAACTGAGAAAAACTCGACAGTACCAAAGTCATTCAGCGTCTCCATCAAGGCGAGAGACAACCCGGCTACCACCGCAGGACGAGCGAGCGGCAACGCAACGCGCCAGAAACTTTGCCAAGGACTACAGCCTAGATTTTGGCTGGCTTCGAGCAAGCGACTAGATTGGGTCAAAAAGGCCGATCGCGCCAGTAAATAAACGTAGGGATACAGCACCAACGTCAGCATCACAATCGCCCCGCCGATCGATCGCACATTTGGAAACCAATAGTCCTGTGCGCTCTGCCACCCAAAGCCTTTGCGCAAAAGCGTTTGAATGGGTCCAGAATAGTCGAGTAAATCAGTATAGGTGTATGCCAAAATGTACGCTGGCGCAGCCAAGGGCAACAATAATAAGGATTCAAATAATCGTCGGCCTGGAAACGAACACAGCGTCACAACCCAAGCCGTACTCACGCCAATAGCAGTCGTCCCGATACCCACACCCAGCATCAATCCTAAGGAATTGCCGATATAAGTGCCTAAAACCGTATTGGCCAAATGCTGCCAAATCGATCGCGCATCCACGAAAACGCTGCTCAACACAACCCAGATGGGCAATGACAATAGAACTGAAATGATTAGAGTGCTCACCGTCCAGCTATCCCACCGGAGCGATCGCATTGAAAAGGGATTAGATACTCGCATTGAGAAAATTGCTGACCACAGCAGAATGAAAAGCCTAATAATTACCTTACTATGGAGAGAATGCTATTGACTGTTATCTTCAACAAATATCTAACCTAAATAGCTAACCCAAATCCTTAAACAAAATGTCTAACTCTGCCATCCTGCGTCTCGATCGTGTTTCCCAGCAATTTCCCAAGGCTCAGAACCCCGCCGTCAATCAGGTTTCACTGACGCTTAAGCGAGGCGAACTGTTGGGGCTTCTCGGCTCATCAGGCTGTGGAAAAACGACGCTACTCCGACTGATTGCAGGATTCGACAAGCCTCAGTCTGGAACAATAGAGCTAGCGGGGAACCTTGTGGCAGGTGACGGGGCTTGGCAACCGCCTGAAGCGCGAGATGTGGGCGTGGTGTTCCAAGACTATGCTCTATTTCCGCATTTAACAGTGGCGAACAATGTGGCCTTTGGGTTGCAACAATCGCGCCGAAAAAAATTTGCACCCCGCCAAATTCAGGACTTGACGAACAATGCGATCGCTCTGGTCGGGTTGAACGGCCTAGAGTCTCGCTATCCCCATGAACTCTCTGGCGGTCAGCAGCAGCGGGTGGCCTTAGCGCGGGCGTTGGCTCCTCAACCGTCATTGGTGTTGTTGGATGAGCCGTTAAGTAATTTGGACGTGCAGGTTCGACTGCGATTACGGCAAGAAATTCGCGATATTTTAAAGACGAGTCAGACCACAGCCATTTTTGTGACCCACGATCAAGAAGAAGCCCTGTCAATGTGTGATTTTGTCGCGGTCATGGCTCAGGGCAATTTGGAACAACTCGACACCCCCGAAGCCCTTTACCATCACCCAAAATCCAGGTTTGTGGCTGAATTTGTGACCCAAGCTAATTTCTTACCTGCGCATTGGGATAAAGACGGTTGGCAAACTGAAATCGGGTGGTTTAAAGGCGATTTGTCAGGAACAAGGCTTCGCCAACGTATTTCACAAATGTCTACCTCAAACGATCGCGCGGACCTTATGATTCGTCAAGAATCCTTGCAGTTAGTGACAGATAACACGAGTCAAATTGTGATTCGCGATCGGCAGTTTTTGGGCCGCGAATATCGGTACTGGTTAGTGACACCGAGTGGTCAGGCTATTTACGCTCGAACACCCATCACGATCGATCTGGCAACAGGAACGGCGGTTAGCCTTTTGGTTGCCGATGATGATGTTCGGGTGTTTTCGATCGGGTAGATGGCCTTAATATCTTTTATAACCCTACTTCTGTTCGTGCCTTGTCATAATCCATCTCTAGTACAGATAAGCGTCTACCTCTAGCTTCTCCGTTATAACCAACAATATGTAAATATTGTGTAGGTTTACCTTTCTTAGTCACCTTAGATATTAGAAAGTCCTTGTCAGTTCCTAATTCCACCTCGTCAAATACGTAACCCTGTGGAATTAGAAGTTCTTTGAATTCTTTTAACCTCAATTCACTTTGTCGTCCGGTTTGACTAGGAAAAGCAGAGCAGTCTTCAATCCCGGCACATGCAGTCGTTCCTGCTAATTGAAAATTATCTGGTGTTATTGCTGTTGCTGCTGCTGGATTCGTTGGCGGAGTTACGGGTTGAGTCGTTGTTGGTTGGGGCGCAGTGGTCGTTTGAGTTTGAGATGCGGGTTGTTGAGCGGGGTTAGAAACGATCGGCTGAGCAACTGTTGAATTTGTAATGGGTGCAGGAGGGACGATCGCGCTAGAAGGTGAGGGCGATGGCTTGGGCTTGGGCAAAATAGAAACCTTCGAGGGCGGAAGTTTTTGCATCTTTACGGGAGCGCTCTTCGGCTTTTCCTGGACGGGTTCCTCTAAAGCGATCGGAACGGCTAGAACCAACCCATGAATGCCTAAGGCGATCGGCATCAATGCCCAAATTGGAATGTTTTTGGTCTTGCTAAGAATGTTCATGGGTGATTTCAACGGGTTAATTTAAATAATGCTCGTCTTTATAACTCAGCCTAAATTTGGAACTATCGATACGCACAACCCAATTTTTAAGCAAAATCAACTGATGAGAAGAACTATCATTAAGGAGTTTAGCATAAAGCTTAATGAAAATAACTATCAAAACGATCGCATTTTTGAAGCCGGACGTTTTTGAACTTAGATCTCAACTCGGAACGCGACCGATCGTCCCACGGGCATATTCCCAAGAGATATTTTAGATTTTATTTCTCTGTGATAGTGGATACTAAAGCCAGCGTGATCTAAAATTCCCCATGAAGTCGATCGATCAAAGCTTTGTTCCATTCATTGTGATGGATACCGAAGGCCGGGATTTATTACGAGAAATCGCAGTTTTGGATAGTCAGGGAAAACTGATTTACCAAGCCTGGGTGACTGAACATCCTGATAACTCGTTGCAACGAATTTATACTCAACCTCTGAAGGCCGTATTGTGTGAGTTTTTTGAGATTGCACGTCAACACACCATTGTCTGTCATAATGCCCAGCACGATCGGCTGGTTATTCAACGCGCTTGTCGGCTAGCCAAAATCCGCTTCCCAGTGCTGAAGTTTGTCTGTACTGTTGAGCTAGCCCAATCAACTTTCCCCAATTTAACGAGTTACTCTTTAGAATATCTAAGTAAAAAGCTTCGACTCAAGGTTGGTCAAAAAGATTTCAATCCTCGGCAAGCCCATAGTGCCAAATATGACACTGAGTTTACCTATCAGCTTTACCGCAAGGTTTTAGATATGCAGTCATCATCCTCTTCGCCCGTGTGGTCATCCCTCAAATCCCAGCCCAATCCCTTTGCCAGTAGTCGAGTTGATACGCCATTTCAGGATCATCCCGACCAGAAGCAGATTTATCAGCAGGAATTTGAGCAGCTTAAAGTCGCGATCGGCGAAATTCATCAAGACAAAAATCATCAAAGTCGTGGAGCTGTGGTGATTGGAGAGCCAGGATCAGGAAAAACCCATCTCATGATGCGATTAGCCCAGGAATTGCTGAAGGTGAATCGGCTACTATTCATCCGACATCCCAATAATCCCGATGCCATTCTCTATCACATCTATAGCCGAACACTTGAATCGTTCATCCAGGTTGTTCCAGACACGGAATATACCCAGCTCGAACACCTGATCAGTCACAGTTTCGCAAAACTCATCCGCACTAGTCGTCACATTAAGCTGACCAGCACAGATCAAGTGATTCTTGTAGCAGTTCAGGAATCTCCACTCAAGCTCTACGAAATTGCTGAAGAAGATACTGTAAAAAAGCGTGCGCTATGGGGACATATTGAGAAACGTCTCCAAGAGTGGTGGGTCGAAACCTATGGCTTTTCTGGGTATGCGGCTCAGATTTTGAAAGGAATTGTTAAATTTTGCAGTTACACTGACTTCCGCCGTAAGAGTATTGTTCAACGGTGGTTAGCAGCAGGCTCATTAAGTCAGGACGATCTAAATCTAGTTGGGCTGGAGGACTGGCAAGAGAGTATGGGGAAGGAAGAGTTTTCCCTAGAAGCGATCGCGGTTTTTAGCAAGCTATCGATGTTAGATGAGCCATTATTGATGGTGTTTGATCAGCTTGAAAGTTTGGGATTACCGCATAACAAAACCCTTCTGCTCAATTTTGGTGAAGCGGTAAAAGAGATTTTTACGCATGTTCCGAACAGTTTGATTATTTTAAATTTGTTTCCCGATCGCTGGCAGCAGTTTCAGGAAATGCTTTCTCCGGCAGTCGTCGATCGAGTTTCGCAAGTCCAAATCACGTTACAACCTCCACAATTAGAGATGCTCCAGCAAATATTAAAGTTAAGAGCACAGGCGATCGATGTCGAGATTACCGATCTATTCACACCAGAAGACCTAAATGTAATTCTGCATCAACCTTCTATTCGAGGAATGTTAAATTGCGCTGCCAACTATTTTCGATATCGAGTGCATGGTACTCCTTTACCACCTCCTCCTTTACCACCACCGCCACCGCCTCCACCGCCTCCCATTGAGCGTCGGCTTGAGCTAATTGAATCATGTCTTGTAGACCTTCAGAAACAGATTGCCAATATAACTGGAACTGGAACTGGAACTGAACTGACGCAATATTTACAAGCTCAACGTCGATCGCTCTATCAAGAATACCAAAATCCGCAGATTACGACTGACAGCGATGACCTCGGAAAACTCACAACAATAGCACAAGCCTTTCAGTTGATTCTCCCGTTAGAAATTGATTATTTACGGTTAGGAAAACGCACACTTCCAGAACATCTTGTCTTGATTGGAAAGCGGAAAGTTGCGATCGGATTCTTACAAGTTGATGGCGGATCATTTACCAGCCGAATTAAAAACTGGAATGAACTTGTTGTAAGCGATCGATCGATTCACTACCAACTTTGGCGTGATGTCCGATTACCTGAAATCAGGGGCAAAGTTGGACGCGACGAAATCGAAAAGCTTAACTATTCCAAACATGGAGCATTTTTGAGCATGGCTGAGGAAGAAAGACTGGATTTTGAACTCCTTTATTGCTTGATTATCGATATCCAAAACCGTGACCTAGAGATCACGTTAGAAGAAGCACTCCAAGACGCAATGATTAACGTTGATCTCAAAGAATCTTGGCTTGTGCAGCTTTTACAAACCCTTTGATAGGCTTACGACCTGAGAATCACGATCGAACCCCACTCAATCGTCTACGTCTTCTCAAATCGCTCAAAGGCGGCGGTCATAAAGCCCTTGAACAAGGGGTGAGAACTACTTGGACGAGACTGAAACTCGGGGTGAAATTGGCTGGCGATGAAGAACGGATGTCCTGGCAATTCAATGATTTCTACAAGGCGATCGTTGGGGGACGATCCGCTGATGTGGTAGCCGCTAGAGATAAATTGCGAACGATAGTGATTGTTGAACTCATAGCGATGGCGGTGGCGTTCGTAAATGACTTCTTTGCCGTAGAGTTCTAGCGTTTTTGTTCCTGTTGCCAGTTTGCACGGATACACCCCTAATCGCATTGTGCCGCCAAGATCCACCACGTCTTGTTGTTCGGGCAATAAGTTGATAATAGGATTAATAGCATCAGCCTTGAACTCCGCACTGTGAGCATCGTCTAGCTTTGCAACATTCCGCGCCCATTCGATGACGGCGCATTGCATTCCTAGGCATAGTCCTAGAAACGGCACTTGGTTTTCACGCGCATACCGAATCGCCTCGATTTTGCCATCAACGCCTCGAATGCCAAACCCACCGGGAACTAAGATGCCATGGACACCGCTCAAATACTGTTCTGCGCCATTCGCTTCGATGTCTTCGGAGTTGATCCATTTGAGTTTGAGGCTATTTCCGGTGGCGATCGCTGCATGTCGCAATGCCTCAACCACGGACAAATACGCATCCCCAAGCTGCACATACTTCCCAACTAGGGCAATCTCAATCTCTTGGCTGGGACTGTACATGCGATCGACAAGGGTTTGCCAGCTTGCGAGATCGGGGACGCGCGTCTCCATATTCAGTAGCTTAATGGCCTGAATCGCCAATCCCTCCTGCTCCATAATCAGCGGGACCTCGTAGATGCTGCGGACATCAGGGCAAGTGATAACGCATTCTAAGTCCACGTCACAGAATTCGGCGAGCTTAGCTTTCATGCCTGTCTCTAGCGGACGATCGCAGCGACATACTAGGACATCCGGCTGAATCCCGATCGATCGGAGTTCTTTGACGGAGTGTTGGGTGGGTTTGGTTTTGAGTTCGCCGGAAGCAGGAATGAACGGCACTAGGGTGACATGGGTGTACATGACATTTTTGCGGCCCACGTCTTTGCGGAACTGACGGATGGCTTCGAGATAGGGGAGGGATTCGATGTCGCCGACGGTGCCGCCGATTTCGGTAATGACGACATCAGGATTGGTGTTTCGGGCAACGCGACGGATACGTTCTTTGATTTCGTTAGTGATGTGCGGAATGACTTGCACCGTGCCGCCATTGTAATCGCCGCGCCGTTCTTTATTAATCACCGATTGATAAATCGATCCGGTGGTAACGCTGTTGAGCCGGGACATGGAAGTATCGGTGAAGCGCTCGTAGTGGCCGAGGTCGAGGTCGGTCTCCGCGCCATCTTCAGTTACAAAAACTTCCCCATGTTGGTAGGGACTCATGGTGCCGGGATCGACGTTCAAGTAGGGGTCGAGCTTGAGAATCGAGACGGTGTAATTGCGAGATTTTAGCAGCCGCCCTAGGCTCGCCGCAACAATCCCCTTACCGATTCCAGACACTACGCCACCAGTCACAAAGACAAATTTCGTCATAGAAAAGGGAGATATGCGATCGCAGAATTACCCGACACATTGTAAAGCAAGCCAGTGACCATCCACCATATCTACCCCCAATCTACTCCCAGTCCATGGATGAGGAACTCCCGCAATCTTCGATCAGGGTCAGGGACGATCGAAGGCTCTAAGGGTGTGAAGGGCGGTCGCAGTCGATCGTTTGCGTTGGCTTATGCGGATACCGCCTGCCATTCCGTATTCGGGGCTGTCTTTTCCGTCAGCCATTAAATTCAAGATGTAGTACAGTATTGTAGCTGGATTATTGTTCTCAATGAGTATGTCTAACCATTCAGATCCACCGCTAATCGTGGATGAATCTGTCAGTCATGACCAAAACTTCAAGGAGCTAATTTCTACATTTTTCATGGAATTTCTGGAATTGTTTTTGCCAGAATTTGCGGCGACGATTGATCCGACTTCGGTTACTTTCTTGCAGCAAGAGTACTTTGTTGATTTGGTCGAGGGTGAGGAGAAAATAGTGGATTTATTGGCGGAGGTGAAGCTGGCTGGGGAAGAGGCCACAATTTTAATTCACTTGGAACCCCAATCCAGCGCACAGACGATTTTTCCACAGCGATTATTTTTCTACTTTGCACGACTTTATCAAAAGCACCTGAAACCGATTTATCCAATCGCAGTTTTCTCCTACGACAAACCGAAGAAAGCAGCTAAAACTAGCCATATAGTCGGGTTTCCGCATCTGAAAGTGTTGGAGTTCAATTTTGCAGCGATTCAATTAAATCAGTTGGACTGGCGGGATTATCTCGGTCAGTCAAACCCTGTGGCCGCAGCTCTGATGTCCAAGATGAAGATTGCTAAAAAAGACCGTCCGAAAGTGAAGGCAGAGTGTTTACGACTGTTGGTGACGTTAAAGCTGGATCCGGCAAAAAGTCGATTGATTTCAAAATTTGTGGACAGTTATCTCCGTTTAGATGTGAAGGAAGAGGAGATGTTTCAGTCTGAAATTGATAGAATGGGAATGAATCAAAAGGAGGAAATTATGCAAACGATGACAAGCTGGGAAGAGAAGGGCATGGAGAAGGGCATGGAGAAGGGTCTTGAGAAGGCTACACAGTCGATCGCACTCAATATGCTCCGCAAGAATTTGGATTTAGAGACGATCGCTGAAGTCACTGGACTGACGATCGCTCAACTTCAACAGCTTCAAGTTGATAACCAGTAGCCCAATCAAACTAAAGAGTTGGACGAACGCCTTCAAGCCAAAGGGATTCTGAGGTGAGGGCGATCGCTATGTTTTTAAGCGGCGGTGTCGATCGCTTTTCGGGTCGATCGTTTGCGTTGGCTTTTGCGAATGCCGCCTGCCATTCCGTATTCGGGACTGTCTTTTCCGTATTCAAAGGCGACGCCGATTAATGTTTTTTCGGAAAAGGTGCTGACGGCTTTTTCGGCTTCGATCATGGCGTTTCGATCGGCATCTAGACGGGAGAGGGTTGTGTTGTAGGCATCAACTTTTTGGCGTGCGGCTTCGATGATGGTGTGAAAGGCTTCGGTGGTGATGCCTTTGCCGAGATCGAGATTGGGGTTGATCGATTTTAATCCGGCTAGGCGTCCTGAGGCTTTGTCGATGATGTCTGAGCTTCTTTTGATGCGTGGCATTTGCAATTCCTGATATTTGTTTAGGTTTGAATATCCTGAGAATGCCCACGAAAATACCGATACGTAACATCTGAGTTTCGGAGAGAGTTGGGGATTTTTTAATTGAGTTAGGGATTTTTTAATCAAGATGCGGGGATGCTGATTTAGAAAAACTTATGGGAATTTGAGTTGGGGATTTTTTTAGAGGGATGGGGGGCGATCGGGAGTTTTGGGGGAGGGGTAATCGGGCTTTGATGCTACAAAGTTTAACGGGAAGGGAAAAATGTCCTGACTTTATTATTCTAGTTTGAGGAATTAAAGGGCAAAAGTGAGGTATAAGGGAGATGCTGAGAATTAGCGCTCAATTGGCTTAGGCTTTACTGCTCCCGGAGTCTCAATTATGTCTCGATTGCTGGTTAGTCAATATCATTCGGAAGTGCAGAAAATTGTTCAGTATGGCGGATCTCGGAAGGAGACGAGTATTCGGAATGCGTTTGAGCGATTGCTGAATGATTATTGTAAGCCTCGTAATTATTTGTTGATTCCGGAGTTGGATTTTAAGACGAAGTTTAATACGACGGTTTTTCCGGATGGGACGGTGAAGGATGCGATTCGGCTGGAGCATGGGTGGTGGGAGAGTAAGGATCAGTATGACAATTTAGATAAGGAGATTGAGAAGAAGTTTGAGAAGGGGTATCCGGATGAGAATATTTTGTTTGAGGATTCGCAGACTGCGGTGCTGATTCAGCATGGGCGGGAGCAGTTGCGGGTGTTGATGAAGGATGCGGATAAGCTGGATGGATTGCTGAATACGTTTGTGGATTATGAACGATCGGAGGTGCGAGATTTTCGATCGGCGATTACGAAGTTTAAGGAAGATATTCCGCATATTTTGGTAGCGTTGCGGGACATTATTAATGAGACAGAAAAGACGAATGGGACGTTTTGCGATCGGCGGAATGCGTTTTTAGAGGTGTGTCGGCAGTCGATTAATCCGGAGATTGAGATTTTTGATATTCATGAGATGTTAATTCAGCACATTTTGACGGAGGATATTTTTACGAATATTTTTCATGAGTCGCAGTTTCATCGTGAGAACAATATTGCACGGGAATTGTCGGAGATTATTAATACGTTTTTTACGGGTGCGACGCGGCGAAATACGCTGAAGAGTATTGAACATTATTATGCGGTAATTCGTCGATGTTCGGAAAATATTGTGAATCATCATGAGAAGCAGAAGTTTCTCAAAGCAATTTATGAGAATTTTTATAAGGCGTATAATCCGAAGGCGGCCGATCGGTTGGGGATTGTGTATACGCCGAATGAGATTGTGAAGTTCATGATTGAGAGTACGGATTATCTGGTGCATAAGCATTTTGGGAAGCTGTTGGCTGATCCGGGGGTAGAGATTTTGGATCCTTGTACGGGGACGGGGACTTATGTGACGGAGTTGATTGAGTATTTGCCTGCGGATAAGTTGGAACATAAGTATAAGCATGAGATTCATTGTAATGAGATGGCGATTTTGCCTTATTACATTGCGAATCTGAATATTGAATATACCTATCAGCAGAAGATGGGAAAGTATGAGGAGTTTCAGAATATTTGTTTAGTTGATACGCTCGATCATTGTGGATTTGAAGGGAAACAATTTGATTTGTTTTCGATGAGTGTTCAGAATACCGCGAGAATTCAGGATCAGAACGATCGTAAAATTTCGGTGATTATTGGCAATCCGCCATATAACGCCAATCAAGAAAGTGAAAACGAAAACAATAAAAACCGTGTCTATGAATCTATAGATAATAGGATCAAGCAAACTTATATTAGGGAAAGTTCTGCTCAAAAGACAAAGATCTATGATCCATATACAAGATTTTTTCGTTGGGCTTCAGATCGATTAGATGAAAATGGGGTTCTCGTTTTTATTACCAATTCATCATTTCTTGAGAAAAGGTCTTTTGATGGCTTTAGAAAGTCTGTGTCGAAAGAATTTCATGAAATATATATTGTTGATTTAGGTGGTGATGTTCGTGTAAATCCAAAGATTTCAGGAACAACTCACAACGTGTTTGGAATTCAGACAGGAGTCACTATAAGCTTTATGGTCAAAAAGCTCTC
Organism: Synechococcales cyanobacterium; assembly: GCA_043764895.1. Taxonomy (GTDB): domain Bacteria; phylum Cyanobacteriota; class Cyanobacteriia; order Leptolyngbyales; family Leptolyngbyaceae; genus JAAFJU01. The sequence continues at coordinate 47,517 of JAYUJY010000142.1, forward strand.
TGCTAACAATGAAGATTGTAAAATATTCTATACAAGAAGACCAGAATTTGAAACATCTGATGACAAGCTCAAGTTTATAACTGTTAATAGAATCAATCAAATTTCGTTTGATCACATTAATCCAGATAGAAAAGGCAACTGGTTGAATTTGACCAGTAGTAATTTTGGTCAACTGATAGCGTTGACCGACAAGAGTATTAAAAATTCAAAGACTAATGAAGAAGCTATTTTCAAACTCTTTTCTTTGGGTGTTGTTACAAATAGGGATGAATGGGTTTATGACTTTTCAAAACAAAAGCTTACTGATAAAATGAATTTCTTCTTTGATATGTATCAGAGAGAGTTCTCCACTCTTTTTGATGCCAAAAATAAGAAAATCAAGGAGTTTGTCAATGATAATTTGTCTCAAGAAATCAAATGGACAAGAGCATTAAAGAATCAATTAAGACAGGGAAAAAAAGTCGCTTTTGAAGAAGAGAAAATACTTAGGGTTTCTTATCGCCCCTTTACGAAAAAATTTCTTTGCTACAGTAAATTTGTGAATGAAATGCAATATCAAATTCCTGCAATATTTCCATCGGGAAAGGAAAACGTTGCAATATATTGTACCGATGCTGGTACACAATCTCCATTTATGGTTGTTTCCATTAGTCAAATTCCAGACTCACATCTTGTAGGAACTACAGCTCAATGTCTTCCGCTTTATCGTTATGATGAAAAAGGCGATCGAATCGACAACATTACCGACTGGGGTTTAACTCAATTTCAAACTCATTACAACGATTCCACAATCAAAAAAGAAAACATCTTCCACTACACCTACGCTGTTCTTCACCATCCCGCCTACAGCACCAAATACGAACTCAATCTCAAACGCGAATTTCCCCGCTTACCGTTCTATCCCGACTTTCATCAATGGGCAACCTGGGGTAAAACCCTGATGGATCTCCATCTCAACTACGAAACGATCGAACCTCATAACCTAAAGCGCACCGAAACTGCCACCAAACCAAACCCAAAAGCCAAACTAAAAGCAGACAAAATAACCGGGCAGATTATTCTAGATGACAATACCGAACTGACGGGAATCCCCACGATCGCCTGGGACTACAAACTCGGCAATCGATCGGCGCTTGAATGGATTCTCGATCAATACAAAGAAAAGAAACCCAAAGATCCAACCATCCGCGAGAAATTCAACACCTACAAATTTGCTGATTACAAAGAACACGTCATCGACCTACTTCAGCGAGTCTGCACCGTTAGCATTCAGACGATGGAAGTCATCCAACAAATGCCCGATACTGTAGATCATCAGAAACCGTAAATAAAAAGGAGGAAGCATCATGGTTCAGCCAATCATTCTAGAGAAATTAGAATAGTTGTCAGAGTCATTGCAAACTGAGGTCTTGCACTATATTGAGTTTCTGTCTGAGCGATATCCAAAAACGAATAGTGATCCGATCGAGCCTCGTGCTAAACGGGGTGGATTGGGTAGCTTGAAAGGTCAGATTTGGATGTCAGATGATTTTGATGCGCCGCTTGAAGATATGCAGGAGTACATGTAACCATGCAATTTTTGATTGATAACCATGTTTTGATATGATCCTTAGAAGTTACAAAATCCCTAAGTCGATCGCATTCTCCTCAACCAAGTTAGAAAATCCCCAAGTCGATCGCACTCTCCCCAACTCAGTTAGAAAATCCCTAACACGATCGCCCCTTCCCCAACTCAATTACAAAATACCCAAGTCGATCGCACTCTCCCTAACAAACCTACACAATCCCAAACTCGATCGCACCTTCTCCAGCCAAGCGATCGATCGTCCTCTACTCCACAACCCCAGGCACAACCAGAATCCCAGCCTGCAACAACAACAGACGTTCCGGTAAATAAGCGACCCGATTCATCTGTAATAATCGAACCGTAGCCCAACCTACAGCACTGATTCCTAAAATCTCCCCCGTCCCCTCATCAATTTGAAAATGCTCCGCCCACCTATCGCGCCGAGGATGATAAAGCCGAATATACTCACCCGTTTCAGAATCGATCGACCCAACATCACTTCCCTTCGCCTAATTACAAAACGAACAAGAAAGCGCCAAATTCTCAGAAACCGTTTCCCCACCATGCTTCTCTGAAATCGCATGATCTACCTGATGAGACGCCAACGCCTCAGGAATCAAACAGTACTCACAATTCCCATCCGCCCGCTCAAACACCATACGGCGTAAACTTGCAGAAACATAGGTCTTACTCATGTTGCAGACTTAAGCTTCAATAACGCTTGAGCCTTCGCCATTCTCACGAGATGTTCCACATACTCATATTGTTGCCACAGACCTTTTTCAACCGCACTTAGACCGACCGTTGGTCCATGACCTACCGGAGGTAATCGATTCTTTTCCAATAACAGATCCACCTCAGCCTGAACCTCAGGCGATAACCGCAACGCTAAGATCTCCTGAGGTGACGGTAACTGCACCAAAAACTCCAACACCTGCGACAACCCCGAAAATCCACTCGCTGGATTTGCATTCACTTCCCGCAACCCCAACGTCAAAATCTGCGGTAACTCATCTGGGCGAGAAGCCAACCGCGCCGCCATCTCATCAGGAACATCCACCATAATTTGTTGCATCTCGATCGCCCTCCCAGCACTTTGTCGTCATTTTAACCGACAAAATCCCCAAGTCGTTGGTCTTTGACCGATCGGAGGTCGATCGCACTTCTCCAGCCAAGCGATCGTTTTAGTCCAATTGACGACGGACGATCGCCCACACAACTTCGCTTTTAGAAACTGTAGCCCACGCTAAAATTTAATCCCCGGTCTTGGGCGTTCTCCCGCCTGTCGCTGTTGTACACCAACGGAATGCCATAATCAACCCGCACCACGAGTCCAGCTAATGGCTCCAAAATCACGCCCAATCCAACAGAGGCTAGGAAGGTTTCGTTGGAAAATGTTGCAGGATTATTGGAGTTGTTCCAAACCCAACCTGCATCAAGGAAGGGGCGAGTTGGAACGTGGGACTTCCGACGGCGTTACGTTGTAGGGCAATTCGGTTTTCTAGGGAGAATGCCCAAACTTAAGAATGCGAGTCCGACCCTGGCCGTCAATATCCGTTCCGCGACTGGGCGTGATCATCGGTTTGCGCTTGAGGAGGCGCGGGGCGATTTCCATTCCGGGAGGCATTGCCAGCGATCGGTTTGGATTGGGTCACGCTGGAACCACAGGATGGGATGCCTTTGTAAGGATCGTTGCCGGATACACTGCCCGTGCTTCTTTCGACACAAAGGATTGCTTTTCCGTTGCTAGGAAGCACGATCGGTTTCTCAGGATTTCGGTTTTCGAGATTACGAGTACGATCGTCTGTTTTGGAGTTTTTGTTAACGATCGGAGTCTCTGTTGGGTTGGTGGGTTGAGTGGGGTTGATTGCGATCGCAGTTTGGGTGTTGTTGGTTGAGAGGATTTGGGTGGGTTGGTCGGGGATGTTAGTTAGGGCGAAGTCTACTGTAGGCGTGATGCCAATGATGTTTGCTTTGACGGTATAGGTTCCAAGTTTAGTATTGGCAGTTGCGATCGTACTTGCATTTCCAGAGGTGTCGATTATGACTTTCGGGGTTGAAACTGTGGCCGTACTAGTTGATGCTGGGGCCGCGAAGTTGACGATGCCGCCTGCGACGGGTTCGATCGGGTTATTGGCCGTGACTTTGACGGTGAGGGATGTGGTGCCTGCTTTGCCAACGGTGATGTCTTGGGGGGTACCTGCGGTGGCTACAAAGGTGAAGCCTTGGGATTCAAAGGCTCCGATGTCTGCGGTGCCGACTCGGGCTTGACCGCGTTGATCGAGGGAGGTGCTGGCCGCGTTACCTGCGTTAATGGCGTCGCTTCCGGGGAGAAGGGCATGAGTTTGAGTGGGTCCGCCGTGATTGCCGAGGGAGGCGAGAAGAGGATTGCGTGGGGTTACGGCTGAACCCTTCAGCGTTGTTGTCTGGAATGAGCTATCAAAGGTATCCCCGACACCGATGAGGTTATAACCTTGATCCGTAAAAGAATTTGCGACAAAGGCTGCGACATCCGGTGCCTGATTAGACGTATCCGTGTTGCCTGCAATGATTGTGTTTCGGAGCGTCGTTTTCCCAAACTGCGCTGGGTTCAATACATTGACCGTATTGACCACACCGCCGCCACCTGACGTTACTCTGTTATCGCTGACGGTGCTGTTGGTCAGCGTCAAGGTGCCATCGTTGCGAATTCCGCCGCCGACTTTAGCCGTGTTACCGCTGAGGGTGCTGTTGCTGATGGTGGCTGTTGCGGGGATGGTGTTGAGGATTGCGCCGCCGCCGCTCACCGGGCTGCCGTTACTCTGCGCTGTATTTCCGCTGAGGGTGCTATTGGTGATCGTCAAGGTGTTGTCGTTACGGATTGCGCCGCCATCATCGCCGCTCGTATTGTTGCGGAGGGTCGTTTTATCGATCGTTAACTGATTGACATTGTAGATACCCCCGCCATCGCTGGTGTTGCCGTTGGCCGTGTTGTTTTGAATGATGCTATTTTGAATAGTGGTATTGCCATTGTTGAAGATGCCGCCACCCGTTGTGGTTCTTCCATTGACGATCGACATCCCATCCAAGGTCACTGTCCCAGAGGCAATGTTAAAGACTCGAACTGCATTATTTCCACTCACCGTCGTACTGCCAGCCCCAGCCCCACGCACGATCACATTTTTATTAATCCCAACGGTATTTGCCAACGTGTAAGTTGCCGCCGCAAGATTAACGGTGCCGCCTGTTGCCGAAGTTGCCGAAACATCAATGCCATTCTGCACTGTTCCCGTCGCCCCGACATTCACCGTTGTCGCCGTTCCACTTAAGGTCGAACCTAGTGTGAGAACGATCGCCTGATTCAAGTTCGCAGTCGGCGCGGTCAATGTCAAATTCCCCGCATTAGTATTTCCACTCGCATCGATCGCAGCATTCACCGTAATAGAGTTATCAGCTTGTAAATTGACATTCGTTCCATTTAAAGCATTGACGATCGTATCTGCACCAATAGTTGAACCTGCACCGCCGATCGTCCCGGAATTCCCTGCGATGACTTCGAGATCCGCTGGGTCAATCAACCACGTTCCGGTTAATCCTTTTGCTGCTGTTGTTAATACTTTAGCGGTAGGTGCGATCGCAATACTTCCTTTGCCTGATGTCTCGACAAATCCGCCATTGCCACCGAGTTCACCGCCTTTGGCGGAAATTGTTCCACCAACGTTCAAATGGTTATCCGCATAGACGATCGCATTCCCACCCTTTTGTACACCTGTTCCATCTGCATTGATCGTTCCGCTAACCGATGCATTGCCACCTGTTAATCTAATCACGCCCTCTTCAACAACAACGCTCATCGCGCTGGGAATCGAGCCGCCTGTGAGTAAAGCAGGTAAGGATAATGGCGTTGCGATCGGTGCATTAATCAAAACCCGATCGCTCACGGGCAGATCAAAACTCAGTACACTTCCCGCTTGAGCGATCCGAACCATCTTCCCACCGGGAATCGCCGCGATCGTAATGTCACCACCGGGGGCTGCTATTGTTCCGGTATTGACGACTGTTCCACCCACGAGGGCGATCGATTGTCCGGGATTGACACTCAGATTTCCCGCATTCACCAAACTTCCCGAGGTCCCAATAAATCCGAAGCTCGTTGGGTTTGAAGTGAGGGTTGCGTAGTTGTTAGAACCGATCGCATTGAACCAATTCCCGTTCCCAAATCCAATCCCATTCGCCGTTGTTGCTGTAAATGCAGCCGGAAGGTTTAAGCTCGCATCTTTCCCAAAGATAATCCCGCTAGGATTCATCAAATACAGATTGGCATTGCTTCCCGAGACCTTCAGCATCCCGTTAATCAGCGACGCATCTCCGCCTGTTACCCGACCCAAAATATTGGCAATATTAGGATTGGCAATAAAGTTCGCGGTTTGCCCTGCATTTACCCCGAACTGTTGGAAACTATGGAATTGGTTGTTCCCCGCTTGGGTTCCGCCGCTGATGTTGAGTTGATTATTTTGGGTCTGGACTACAGTTCCCGTACCGTCTTTCGCGGGGGTAATCTGGGCGATCGCGCTCTTGGTCCCAAAGGTCAGCAGCAGCGGTAACAGGATTAGCGCCAACTTAGCGATTTGAATACGGGAGGAGTTCATAAGATAAGAAGCCTTTTTTGGGAGGATATCTACATACTCTTCCTCCCAAAGGCTAAATCATCACGATCGTCTACATCTTTACGGATAGTTCAAGATCGATCGCGAACCACCTCACCCAATCAATATATCGAGGGAGTGGGTCAGCTCACCACAATCCTTACCGCACGCTAGCGACTCGATTGGCACCGATCGACTTTTGAACGGGAGCATCTTAAAACATTTAGAGGATTGGGCTATACTGATATCTGTATGTTCAGGTTTCTTCATCTATTCAGGAGTTCCCATGAAAACTTCCGTTGTTTCTTTGACAGAACCTATACCCAATCAGATCATTGATCTTCAATTGCCGATCGTTAATTTAACGGAAGGAGCGCTAGCGGAACTTTACACTTTTCTTCAATATCTAAAATTCAAATACAAGGCGGATTTAGAAGAGGCGATCGATGTCGTGGAGGAGGAATTAGATAGTTTGGCCTGTGAAAAAGCTTTGAACGGGATTGAGCCGACGGTCGCTTGGTCTGATGTGAAGGTTAATTTGGGATTGGTGTAGATGTACGACATTCGATTAACGAAGCGAGTAGAACGTCAGCTTCTAAAGTCAGTTCCTGAAGTTCAAGTTCGCCTACAACTCGCGATCGATGCTTTAGCTAAAAACCCTCGTCCGGATGGCGTAAAAAAATTAAAAGGAAAAGATAATCAATATCGCATTCGTGTTGGAGATTATCGCATTATCTATACGATCGAGGATCAGAAACTCTTGATTGTAGTTGTTCAATTGGGTGCGCGATCGGACGTTTACCAGTAAAGAATCGATCAAGCATCCAATTAAATGACCCAACTGAAGGAATTTATGGCCCATTGGGTTCGTTCACCGCAATCCTTATCGCACGCTAGCGACTCGATTGGCACCGATCGACTTCACGACCTTTTGACCATTTTGTTCTAGAACAACAACAGGCGATCCACCTGTCCGAATCTCTCGAACAATGACCCGTCCGCTAGACAATCGATCGCCCGTATTCACATAGCGCGCACTGGTCTCTTCAGGCGCTTTCGCAATAGCCATCACCCGATCGCCGACCTGCACAACCCCTGTAATTTCCACCTGGTCAGCGAGGGCCGTCGGCGAAACCACAGGAAGCCATGGGATGGGGGCGGGTGGGAAAGTGTTTTGGACGGGAACGGTGGGCAGATTGTTTGGGGTGGTGGGGCGGGTGATGGGTCGCAGCCGGGGAAGTTGTGGCAGGGCGGCGGTCGTCGTGGGCTGCTGCGATCGGAGCGGGATGGCTGCGATCTTGGTCATAGGCTTGGCGGTAGGCTTAGGCAAAACGGGAACAAACTGACGGGATTTGGGCGTGCCGAATTGCGTTAAGCCTGGAAGCTGTAGCTCAGTCGCAGGCAATGCAGCAAAGGGATCGCGTCCGAGGTTGGGCGTCATTTGCTGGGTCCGATCGTCAGGTCTTGTCGTCTGCATGAGACCTTTGACGGGAACGGTCGCGAGGGGCGGGATTTTTGCATTGCTTGTGACCGGGTTTCCGAGGGCAACTTCTGAAATAATGGGCTTTGGAAAATCTTGCGGCGTGGGGTTCCTCAGGGCATTTTCAGCGGCTGGATTGCCTGGTGCAACAGACGAAGCTTGCCGACTGGGAAGACAGCCCGTCAAGGCCATCAGGGTCAAGGCCACAACAACCGATCGAACGTGTTGAGGAGGGATTCTTTGCTGGGTGCTTGATAATCGCTGCGCCATAGGTTTCATAAATCTTTACGCTAAATTCTCGGTACATTTTGCTCACCTGTACTACACAAGATACTCGCGACTTAGAGAAACGCACGATTATTTCTAAAGAGCGAGGGCGCTGGAAAGGCTTGGAAGCCTTTTAAAATTCACCAAAGACTTCAACGATCGCATCGTAATCTGCATCACTAAAGCAAACGAAACTCACTCCATCAATAGACTGCTCATGATTCAAAAATTTCAACACCGTGGCGATCGCAATTCGGGCGGCTTGATCAATCGGATAGCCATACACCCCGCAGCTAATAGCAGGAAATGCGATCGTCTTCACTTGATTCTGGACTGCCAGTTTCAGACATTCTTCGTAGCAGGAAGCTAGTAGTTCGGGTTCGCCAGAATGACCGTTAGTCCAGATGGGACCGACCGTGTGGATGATCCAGGTAGCCGGGAGCTGGTATCCGGGGGTGATTTTGGCTTGTCCGACCGCACATCCACCGATCGATCGGCACTGGGCTAAAAGTTCGGGTCCAGCCGCAAGATGAATTGCCCCATCGACCCCGCCGCCACCCAAGAGAGAAGGTTTGGCGGCATTCACGATCGCATCTACATGGAGTTTGGTAATGTCGCCTTGGAGAATTCCAATTTTTTCAGTAGACATAGTTTATTGACTGAGCCTTGGAGATTGGGGCGCTTTGGGAATGGTGATGTCAATGGTTTTTATGGGCTGATTTAAATTGGACAAGGGAGGATTGATGGCCGCTGTGTTGCCGACGATCATCGTTACAATGCGATCGGGTTGGAGATTCTTCTGTGCAGCGCGTTGGATGTCCTCTACGCTAATGGCTGCGACAGCTTTTTGATATTGGAACAGATAATCTTTTGGATACCCGAAGTAGTCATACTTCAATAGACGACCTAGAACTTTCCCCGGTGAATCAAAATTGAAAATAAAAGAATTCTCCACCGAGTCTTTAGCCCGCTTCAATTCCTGATTGCTGACGGGTTCAGTCCGAATTCGATCGATTTCGCTGCGGACGCTTTGAATGAAGGGGACCGTACTTTCTGATTTGGTATCCCCGCCTGCCACAAAAATACCCGGATAGTCAAACTGTGGACTCCACGCCGCATAGACACTGTAGGCTAGCCCCTGGCGCGATCGGACTTCATTAAACAACCGTCCGCCGAAGCCACTCAAAATCTCATTCATCACGGACAAGGCCGGATAGTCTTTATCACTCACCTTGCCGCCTAAGTGTCCCATTTGAATGGAGCTTTGGGTTAGATCCGGTTTGTTGGCAATGTAGATGCCTGGAGTTTTGGGGGTTGGGGCGAAACTTTTTGAGTTTGAATAGGCGGAACTAGGAGCGGGTTTCCAATTTGCAAATCGAGCCTCGATCGCACTTCGCATTTGACGAGGATTAATATCTCCGGTAATACCGAGAATGAAGTTCTCGGGGCGGAAAGCAGTTTGGTAAAACTGTCGAATATCCGATTGCTTGATAGCCTCGATCGTCGTGTATTCCACAGTGCGCGCGTAGGGGCTAGTCTCACTATAAATGAGTTTACGAAATTCGCGGCCCATAATGCTATTGGCTTGATCGTTGCGTCGTGCGATGCCGCCTCGGGCTTGAAATTTGGCCAGATCGATTTTGTCTTGAGGTAACACAGGGCTTTGGACGACTTCACTAAAAAGGTCAAACACCGTAGGCAAATCTTCCGTCAGACTGCTGAAACTGACGCTCCCCGAGTTGACGCCGACGCCGGATTCGATTGAGGCGGCTTTTTGTTCGAGCAGTTCATTCAGGACGTTGGCCGAATGCTGGGTGGTGCCGCCCGATCGCATGACGCTTCCGGTAATGCTAGCGAGTCCGGTTTGGCTTCCGTCTTCATCGCGGCTTCCAGTTTTGACCAGTAAGGTGCCTTCGACTAAGGGCAGTTCATGATTTTCCATTAAGAAAACCTTCATGCCATTTTTGAGCGTGAACTCCTCGTAGGGAGGCAGTTTTAGGGTGGGGAGGGGGGCAAACTGGAGTTCGTTGTAGGGTTTGGGTGAAGCGGCGATCGCGGGACGCATGGCCAAAAACAGCAGTAGCGCCGGAAGGACCACTAAGCAAAAAACGACCGTGACCACTTTCGTCCGGTTGAGGTGAGTGCGGGTCGGTGCGATCGCATCACGGGAGGCGTTAGGCATAGCAGGTACAGATCCCAAGCAAAATGATTGCTCTTATTTTAGCGCTGAACCTCTATGAGATCGACCCATCACTCGGAATCTGCCATTAGGGACTGCTCACAGACGATCGCGGCGCTACGATCGTTCCCGTGATCGTTCTCTATTTTCCGGGTCTGTTTCAAAATGCCTGTAGAGATAGAAAGCGTGTTTCCCCGCACAATCGCACTCCGTAAACCCTGAACTTTACAGATATCGTCTGGAATAAATGATTATGAACCTGACCCAAATGACTACGTTCGTCGCTCTATCCGCCTGTGCCATTGTAGAAAGCCAAACTGCCGCTACTGCAACGATGATTCCTACACCGGGATCGATTGCTGAAATTCAAGTCTCAGACTCTATAGTCCAGCTCGAAAATGCGACGATCAAATCGTTGGTAACGCCTCCCGGAACGGGAATCGCTCAGCCTGAGATTTTATCCCAGATTCCTGAGGTTCTTCCCCCTGAGACAGTGGCTCTTGTGGAGGCTCCCGTGGAGGCGATCGCTATGCCCATGGAACCTGTTGTTGAGCTTGCGATGAGCGATCGGGTGGCTGATACTCGTATTGCAAACAGTCGTGCGGCTAGTATTAATCCGATCGGGCCTCGCATTCAAGTGGGAACCCGAGGCATTCCACCCGTGACTGACCTGCCCGATTTTATTTCGCTTCCTCCACAGTCCCTTTTGCCCGCCAACTTCGAGTACCCGATTGTTCTAGGGCAGGCGATGAACAGCACGATTACCACCCCCTCTCCCATCACCGATAAGATGACTGATCCGGTTTGGTCTCGCCGCATGGAAGACCTTAATGCCTACAAAACCGCCTATTCCGAGAGCCTCATGGCCTGGTCCGGGCGCGTCGCACAATGTATGAACGAGAAACCTAAACTGTACGTCTTACGATCGGATGGTAAACAGCTCCCGATGTATTTTGATGGCAAAGAAGGCACGATCGTTCAGAACAAAGATGGCGTTTCGGTCTGCGGGATGTAGCACCGGAATGTAAAACTGGGAGAGGGCGTCTGAAAAGTCTGATGTCCTCTTTTTATTTTTCACGTAGCTCAGAAGATTCGCAGGAAATCCGGGACGCTAAGACGATCGGAGCGCTTGAATCTCTGCAATAGATAATCCAGTGGTCACCGCGATCGCTTCATTATCTAGCATTGCTAGTAAGCGCTGTGCAATTTCAACCTTTTCGTCTTTTCGTCCTTCTTTTTCTCCTTCTTTTCGTCCTTCTTTTCGTCCTTCTTTGATGGCTAACTCGGCTGCCTTAAGTGCTAGCTCGGCTGCTTTCGTAATCACACCCCTTTGGTCTTGAAGATAGATTTGTTGCTTTTCTAATTCTTCTAACTCATCTCGATTCAAGGTTGACTGCTGAGCAATCTGAAAGGCTTGTTGAAGGGCGGGGATGGTCTCCATTGAGTTTGGAATAACCGCAAGACTGGGTGCATTTTTTAGAAAGTATAGCCATTTATCCGCTAGGCTAACACTTTGATCAATAGACAGGGTAAATTTGGGTAGCTCGGCAAAAATGAGTTCAATGTCACAGACTGGATAGTCTATCAATGTTCGACGTTCTTTCAATACAAACCGCGAAATGACGTCTGAAAATTCTGGAAACATCTCAAAGTCTGTAATCGTCAATGCAATCACTGGATTTAGGGTGGTGTAGTGCATTCCCGCATCTGCTTGAATGGCATAGCCTTTGGCGGCATTGTACAGAACTCGCTTCTCAAAACCTGAAACGTTCAGCACCTGCATCTCAATAATCACTGTTTCGCCCGTGCAGAGTTTCGCACGGACGTCTAGATAACTCGCTTTGATCCCGACAATTTTTGGGGGTTGGTAGGGATTTAGAATTTCGAGGTCTTGAACGATCGCCTCTCCGTTATAAATTAGGCTATTCAGGAAACTGACCAAAATATCATGGCTTTGATCAGAACCAAAGATCTTCTTAAATGCAAAGTCTGTTTTTGGGTCGATGAAACGCATGATTCAACCTTGGTTAGATTCTATAGAGAAAGCTTAACAGTTTTGCTTATCTTAGTACATCTCAAGGTAACTTCTCAATAACCGCTGGTATTCATCATATTAGATCTCGATCGCAAGCCTTAGAGTAGCCTAATATCTTTTCGCTTTTGAAAGTAGGTTGCAATGCTCAAACAAACAATGCAATGAACGAGTAAAATACCCCAGTTGAGCGAGAGATTTTGCCAGGTGGGATCGTAGACACGGGTGGGTTCAAGAGGACGCGGCAATAGACTGCCATCAGGAAGCTTGGTTGCTTCTGGAATTAGGGCGTTGATATTCACTAATGCACCATAAGCTCCGATCGACCATCGACTCAACATAAACCAGGACAGAACCTTCGCCGCACCTTCATTGATAAACAACACACCCGAAAAGATGATCTGCGGAATTAGCATCAGTGGCAATGCACTATTGGCTTGGGCAACGCTTGTCACCGCCGAAGACACCATGAGTCCTAGACTATAGCTAGCTAACAGGGTCAGAAAACTGGTAATTGAAAGCCCTAGTGCCCAGGGCATGGTTTCGGGGGATGGAGATTTAAATGCAATTAAAACAATGAGATCAATGAGTAAGGTTTGTCCGATCGCTAATGTCGCGAGAACGGCAATCTTTGATCCAAAATAAGCAGGCAAGCTTAAATTAACTAATCGCTCCCGCACATAAATGGCAGACTCCCGCACAACCTCCTGAAGTGATCCGGAAAGTCCAACCCAGAGCGAGGAGCAGGTGAAGACAAATAAGATTTTGGCCGCAAGGGTCGCAAGGGCAACGTCGGGTTTCTCCGGCGGAATAAATGCATTGCTATTTTTAACCGAAATAATAATCAAACTAATGCCGATCGGAGCGGTAATCAATGCCAGAATCAAATTCACTCGATCGCGCATTACGAGTTGCCAATAGCGTTGGGTGAGTAATGTCGCCTGCTGAATAATCGATGGCTTGACTTGGGTGGGCGGGGCTGATCCAGCGTTGGCGGATTGGTTAGAACTTAAGTGGGCGCGAACGTATTGGTCGCAATAGGTCGATCGGCTGTAGCGGCTGGCCCAATAATCAATCTTTTGTTCATCTTCGAGGAGGTTGTAAATATCCGCAAAATCATTGGAGGTGATTTCAAAAAACCGTTTGGCTTCTTGGGGAGGGCCGAAGAAGCAGAGTCTGCCGCCGCGAGCCATAAAGGTCACGCGATCGCATAGATCTACATTGGCCGTGGCGTGAGTGACAAGAACAATAGTTCGACCTTGTTCTGAGAGCTTCTTCAAGAGCTGCATCATTTTTTTATCTAGCCCTGGATCAAGTCCTGAGGTCGGTTCATCCAGGAAGAAAAGCTTTGGGTCAGCCAAGAGTTCGACGCCGATGCTGACTCGTTTTCGTTGGCCGCCACTGAGCTTATTGATCAGAAGATTTTCGCGGCCATTCATTTCGATTTCATTTAGAGTTTTGCCGACGACTTCGCCGATATTAGTATCCGGGGGCAATCGAAGTTTGGCTGCATAGGTCAGCGCTTCAAGGACTGTCAGATCGCCGTGAATGATGTCATCTTGCGGGACGTAGCCGATTTGGGTGCGGTAAAGATTGAAGTTTGTTCGCAGGTCATTGCCATTAATCAAAACGCGTCCGCTTGTGGTCGGATCGAGTCCGAGTAGCGTTTTCATTAGCGTTGATTTTCCGGCTCCACTTCCGCCGACAAGCGCGACAAATTGACCGGGTTCAATCGCGAGAGTCACGTCATTTAGAATCCGCAGTTCTCGCTTTTTCTGATCCTTCACAATGCGGACGAGATCGTAGGCGTCAAGGCGAATTTGGGTTCCGGAGTCGAGAAGTCCTAGGGTTTTATTCCGAACGACGAGTAGGAAGGGTCCGATGTTTAGGGTCATGCCTTCGGTGAGGACGATCGAACCGCTGATGCGTTGACCGTTGGCGAAGATGCCATTGACGCTGGTGTCGCGCAGAAGATGACTATTGTTACTGAATGAAATCACTGCATGACGTCGGGAAATCATAGGCGAATCTAGGGAGAAGTCACAGTCCGGATCTCGTCCGATCGTCAGATCGCGGGTTTGGAGGGGGATTGATTTTGGGGCGGTGAGGGTGGTGGTGACGGGGGCGAGGGGATTGCGGTAGGTGAGTTGGATTTGGTTTTGGGGATCTTGGCCGATTTTTAGCGTACTGCCGTTGCTGAGTTTGCGGCCCTCTGACGTGGTGACGCGGGTGTGATTGGCGAAGAGTCCGTTGGTGCTGGGCTTACTGATTCCGTCACCGTCGAAGATTTCATAGTCATTGCCTACCCGCTTCAGCACGGCATGACAGCTCGACATAACGGCCCAATCCGGCGGAACAACCAGATCACACTGCTGCGGATCGCGCCCGAGAATGTGCCGATCGCGGTTCAGATCCAGTTTGATCGCTTGGCCTTGGTTGTGAAGTTCGAGAAAGGGCGATTGTCCGACAACGAGGGTGGGAAAATTTGTCATAAAAATTGCTATTAATGGATCACTCTAGATTTAAAGTCTTAGCGTAGCTGATCAATTGAAGGCATCCCTCCCTGCCAACAGAGCAATCGAAGAAGCGGTAAATATTCAAGTTGCAATCTAGCCATTGTTCAATTCCTCTTCAGACATCTCCACCTGCGCCGGATGGAAATATTCGTGAATTTGTTCGGCCACGCGAGGACCAATACCCGGAACCTTTGCTAACTGATCCACGCTCGCCTCACGGATATAGTCGATCGATCGAAAGGTGGCTAGAAGCTGCTTCTGACGGTAATGGCCGAGTCCAGGAATTTCATCAAGACGCGATCGCTGCATTCGTTTCGATCGTTGTTGACGGTGGAACGACACGGCAAAACGGTGGGCCTCGTCGCGGAGTCGGCGCAAAAGCTGCACGCCCGGTTGATCGGGAGCGGTTTCGAGCGGCAGAGATTCACCGGGAAGAAAGATTTCCTCACGCTGTTTGGCCAAACTCACGACCCGAATTTCTTCCAGCAAATTCATCTCTCGCAGTGCTGTAATCACCGCTGATAGCTGTCCTTTCCCACCGTCAATCATAATTAAATCAGGGAAATCAGAAAATGCCGCCGACTGCCGGGTCAACACCGAAGCCTCATTCCATTTGCGAATATGTTCACCTCGGGCCTTGGCATTGGCATACTTTCGGAATCGTCTTGTGATGACTTCCGCCATACTCGCGAAGTCATCGGAGTGACCGGGACGAACATCGGGGTTTTGAATTTTATAATGACGGTAATGTTGTTTGGCGGGCAACCCATCGACGAACACCACTTGGGACGCCACTGCATCCGATCCTTGAATGTGAGAGATGTCATAGCCTTCAATGCGACGCGGCAACTCAGGCAAATCCAGAATCTCAGCCAAATCCTGCACGGCTTGGTTGTTGCGTTCCACCACTCGCTGCGTTCGCGCTAGTTCAAACCCGGCGTTGCGTTCCACCATATCGAGCAGGTCGGCTTTCCCCTGACGTTGGGGATGCTCGATCGTCACCTTACGGCCTTTAGATTGAGTGAGATAAGTGGATAGAAACTCACTGTCCGGCAACTCATGCTGCACGAGAATTTCAGCCGGAATCTCAACCGCATCTACCGTTTGATAATGTTCTTCTAGGACCCGCTGCAAAATCGCCCCCGGTTCACCCGACTGAGCATCCGCCACAAATCCTAATCGCCCGACGAGTCGTCCCGCCCGAATCTGGAACAACTGCACACACGCATGATGCTCATCACTCACCAAGGCGATCGCATCTCGCGACACCGTATCGTCAGACAAAGAAACCTTCTGTTCGGCCCCCAGATTTTTCAGGCCCGAGATTTGATCGCGCAACCGAGCCGCATGTTCAAAGTTCAGTTCTTCTGCCGCATGGTCCATTTGGTCCGACAGCGTATCGGTCAGCTCTTTGGTTCTTCCTTGGAAGATCATCGCCACTTTATTCAAGGTTTTGCGATAGCCTTCGGTATCAATTAAGCCCTGACAGACGCCGGGACAACGGCCAATATCGTAATTGAGACAGGTGCGATCTTTAAACAACGGCTGCGGACGTTGACGCAACGGGAAGATGCGTTTCACTAGGTTCAAGGTGCTGCGAAGCTGTTGCGTATCGACGTAGGGACCATAGTAACGATCGCGTTTGTTGCCCATGTTGCGACGACGGGTGATGAAAATGCGCGGATAGTCATCGGACCAAGTAATACAAAGGTAAGGATACTTTTTATCATCTTTCAGCAACACATTAAAATGCGGTTGATTCAGACGAATTAAATTGGCTTCTAGGGCCAGCGCTTCGGCTTCAGTATCCGTGACAATGAATTCCACATCCGTCACCACCCGCATCATCATCAGGATTCGCGGTCGGGTATCTTTCCCATTAAAATATTGCCGCACGCGGGATTTCAATGTTTTTGATTTGCCGATATACAGAATTTGATCCGTCGCGTCCTTCATCGTGTAGACGCCCGGTTCCATTGGTATTTCCTTCAGCCGTTCCTCCAGCCGATCGACATCGTGAATTAGCGGCAGTAGTTTTGAGGTAGCAGAGTCCGTCGCGATCATCATGTCCATAAAAATCAACCGTTAACGCAAAATCGGAGTAAAGAGAGAGGATTGGACGATGGCGCTAATGGCTGATTCACTCACCTCTACAGTATCGTTGGGAATCAGCCCTTCAAGACTATAGCCAGGTCCTTGGCCGACTGGCAGGTCATAAAATTCAACGATCGTCCCGATCGCCCCTTTTTTGAGATTAAATTCAGGAAGATCGATTTTAAGCTTCACTTGAGCAAACAAAGGATATTTCATTAGTCACAACTCCTACGCTGGGAAAAGGGTAACAAAACGGGTTTCATCGTTATGGATAATCCAAATGGTCCGCACCGTGAGAACCACTCGGTTGGGTCCCGTCAGTTCTCCCACAATTATATACTTCTGACCGTATGGCGTAAGAGTTGTGGGTAGTGCAGGGAGTATCAGCAATTGACCTCTTAAATCGTCCGCCAATTGCTGCCAGTTTTCAAGGGTATACCCAGCGCGTGCTAGAAATTTAGACTTGTCATCTTTTTTCAACGGAATTAACAAGTACTCTACAAGTTTTGCGGTTGGAATGATGGCATTTAGGTCGAGTTGTTTCATGACGGGGCAGGTTTGAGATTGCAAACGGACAGAATTTTGCTACACCAAATGAGCATTTACCACTGCCACCAACTTGCTCGTCCATTCCTCCACCAAATCCATCGTTTCAGCTTCTACCATAACGCGAATGACAGGTTCTGTGCCGGATGCGCGCACCAAAATTCGACCTCGATCGCCCATTGCATTTTCAGCCTGAACAATAGCCGCCATCAAAGGTTCGCATTTCTCCCAATTCAACCGGGTGTTGCGATCGTCCACACGAACATTCCGTAACACCTGGGGATAGGTCGTAAAACTTCGATCGACCAAATCAGCCAGATCACCCCCCGACGATTTGACCAATTCAGCCATGTGCAATGCGGTCATCAACCCATCACCGCTCACTCCAAAGCGGGGACAGAGAATGTGCCCAGACTGTTCGCCGCCAAGCTGTGCGCCCGTCTTAACCATTTCGGCATGGACATACTGATCGCCCACGGCGGCCCGAATAAGTTTTCCGCCTAGCTTTTCCCAGGCCCGTTCAAAGCCGAGGTTCGACATCACCGTTGAGACAATTGTATTCTCCGGCAATTGCCCACGATCGAGGAGCTGTTTACCCCAAAAGTACAGAACATAATCGCCATCCACCGTGCGACCTTTGCCGTCCACATACAGCGATCGATCGGCGTCCCCATCAAAGGCAATCCCAAAGTCGGCCTGATGATCTTTGACTGCGTTTCGTAGACGGTCGAGGTGAGTGGATCCGCAATTGACGTTAATGCGATCGCCGTCAGGGGTGGCATGGAGCGCGATCGTCGTTGCACCCAATTGCTGAAAGGCATCCGCTGCCGTTCGAGTGGCCGCCCCCCAAGCAAGATCTAACACCACTTTTAATCCCAGAAACGGCGTGGCAGACTCTTCGACCAAGGGTGCGATCAAATCTTTTAAATAAACCTCTAGCAGATCGGGGCGATTGACATGCTGTCCCCAGAGATTTTCGCTTTGGGTCAGGTCGAAGCTGATTTTGCCTCGGAGTGCGGCTTCAATGCGCTGCTGAAGATCGGGCGCGAGCTTGCTGCCGTTTGCACCAAAAAATTTGATCCCGTTATCTGCCGGAGGATTGTGGCTTGCGGAAATCATCACACCGCCGATCGCCCCGGTCTTTGCCGTAACGTGAGCCACCACGGGGGTTGGACACATCCCCAGGTTCCACACGTCCAGTCCCGCAGACGTGAACCCACTCGCAATGGCCGTCGCCAACATATCACTTGAATTCCGCGAATCTCGTCCCAGCACGATGGGCGCATGGGCACCCGAAACGTCCCGCAGCACCAATCCCGCCCAGTACCCCACCCGCATCGCCAACGCCGCCGTCAGTAACTCACCCGCTTTCCCTCGGATGCCATCGGTCCCAAATAACGCTCCATCCGGTAAATGCAAATCGCCCCAAGTTGGATCAGATGTCGAGATTATGGAAGCTGAATGGGTGGGCTTTGTGGACGACATAACCATGGCAGACTTCCTAATATAACCAAAATGGATGTTGTGAAATACTACACTCCTGCCTGCACCAGCAGCGGCTCAAAGGCGTGCCATGACAACGCCCGATCGATATAGCGCGGCGTATTGGGGTTGTAGGGGCTGTGCAGCCGATCGATCGCCTGAATTTCCGCATCCTCGGGGATAATCGGCACCTCAGGGTCAAACGCCGTCGGACACATTAACGAGCTAGAAAAGCCCTTGAAAATAGCCACTTGGTCCGGGTTTCCTTGAACCTCTATCGTCACCAGCAGCACTTCCTGAGGACACTGCATCGTGTACGCTTCCAATCGCAATCCTTTTGACGTCATCATGATTCAAATCCTCGTCTCCAAACTTCGCTTACGAACCGAGCGCCGATCGTTTCCGCTTGTTAAAACGAAAAAAGACAAAATAACCCAGATACAGTACATAAAGCACCAATCCCACGACGCCAATCCCGCCGAGAAACCATGCCTTAGTCGTGGGATGAAACAGTTCCTTAAAGGCAAAGGGGGGCTGCATCCACAAATAACAAAGCGCTTCGTTTGCCGGATCCAACACCGCGACTCCCGGCAAAAAAGCACAGCGCAGAACCGGAAGCTGAAGCAGTGCGCCGATCGCACAGTAGGCGCTCACACTCCATCGCCAAGCCATTAACCCAAACTTCAGGGGCGATTCTTGCTGATCCTTGAGTTCGTCGTTAACATCCACCCAGAACCACAGCGCAACGGGGATCAGTAGCCGTGCCAGCCAGCCCGTAATAAACCCGATCGGAATCGCCCCAATCAATAAATAGGTGCTAATCGCCAGCAAGCTCGACACGCGCCAGTAAATGACCATAAGCTGCGTAATCGGCTCATTCTGTTTCACAAACGACCCGACGAGCAACACCAACGGCACAATCACCGTAAGCACCACCGCCAGTCGATAATCGGTCCAGACCAGTGAAGAAATCCAAGTTGGCATAGCAGGATGGAGGTTGAGACTAAAGAGATGAGGCTAAACGGTCAATACGATAGCATCTCTACATGCGCAAAATGCGACCGCATCTCAAAATCCTATAGGAAAAAAGATACGATCGCATTTTGCAGCCGAGTCGTCGGATAACAGATCGCTTGCCAACAGATTGCCTGCATAGACCCCTGATTGACAGCGCAAGTTCGGTCAGACCTAAGTTCCAGACTAGTTGTCGTACACCAGACACTCGGTCGCATCAGGGTTCTCGTCACAGTAACGCTCAAGGGAATTCTTGGGCTTTGCATTCCGTTGATGAGCCGCTTCAGCTCTGAGTTCTTCTAGTGCGTCCTGCTCAGAAGCACACTCTTTGGAATTAACGCCGTTGATATCACAGACTTCACGAGCCTGGTCGCGGGCTTTTACGATGGTTTCTTCGAGGTTGTTGCTCATAATTGCTCTTTCCAAGCGCTCTTCTAAAAGATAAAAAGTTCTGACGTGAGAAAATCTCCGTCATTCCTTTGCTAGTCTAACCTGCCTTTTGAAATCTGGGGACTGGGAAACCGTCTGTAAACCAGAGCGTTCGTGAGGGTATTCGTAGGGACGTTTTTTCTTGTGATAGTGTATATGTATCCCGGCTTCCCCCTGTAACCCCCATGCAATGGACCTCTGCCCTCTCTAGCAAGGCCTCTTTGGAGGCATCGCTGCACGATGTTGTAACCCGCGCTCGTGCCCCTTTGACCGGGGAGCCAACTTTAGCATTTCTTTTTATTTCATCTGCTTTTACGAGTGAATATGCTCGGGTGATGCCACTGCTGGCTGAACAGTTACCGGGAGTGCCATTAGTAGGCTGTAGCGGGGCTGGAATCGTTGGGACCACCCCCGACGATCAAGTCCGGGAGGCGGAAGATGAGATTGCCATTAGCCTCGTGCTGGCGCAATTACCGGGCGTCGAGGTGACGCCGTTCCATGTGGATACCGATCGATTGCCGGATCTAGATGGTTCACCGGGGGCTTGGTCACGTCTCATGGGTGCGGATCCAGCAAAATCCCCTTGCTTCATTATTCTTTCGGATCCGTTTTCGCGGGGGATTAAGGATTTTTTGGCGGGGCTAGACTACGCCTATGCGGGGATGCCGAAGATTGGAGGCGTCGCGAGTTCGGGGGTGCCGAATGGGGCGATCGCGTTGTTTGCCCATGGCCGGATGTACCGCGAGGGGACGGTCGGATTTGCGATTTCAGGCAACATTGAGCTAGAGACTATAGTGGCGCAGGGGTGTCGGCCCATTGGAGAGCCGTTTCGGGTCACGGAAAGTGAGCGAAATATTATTTTGAAGATGGAGACGGAACCTGCGGCCTTGGGACGGATGAAGCCGCTGGAGCAGTTACAAACCTTGGTGCAATCTCTCGATGAGGACGATCGGGCGTTGGCGCAGTCGGCGTTGTTTGTGGGCGTGGCGCAGTCGGAGTTTAAGCAGTCGTTGGGGGCGGGGGATTTTTTGGTGCGTAACTTGATGGGCTATGACCCGAAGGAAGGGGCGTTGGCGGTGGGCGATCGGATTCGATCGGGGCAGCGAATCCAGTTTCACCTGCGCGATGCAGCGACCTCAGCAGACGATCTCAAAACCCTATTGCGAATCCATCGGATGCAGTCTACGGGGAAAGCTCAGGCGAACGGGTCACTGATGTTTGCGTGCTTGGGGCGGGGGGAGGCGCTTTACGATGAGCCAAATTATGACTCACGCATGTTTAGAGAACATTTAGGACAAATGCCCATGGCGGGTTTTTTCTGTAGTGGCGAAATCGGCCCAGTCGGAGAAAATACCTATCTCCACGGGTTTACGTCGGTGTTTGGTATTTTTCGCCCAAAGAGTTCTTAAATGCAAGGTTAACTCGACTTGTTCATTTGCTGCTGAAGTTGCTGCACTTCTTCGATCGATAACCCTGTCCCATGTGAAACTGCCTCAACGGAAAACCCATCTCGCAAAAAGTTAAGCGCGATCGTCCGACTTCTTTCTTCTTGAGCTTCTCTCTGGATTGAGCGATAAACAGTGGATTCTTGCATGATGTCTCTCCGCAATATGCGATAAATAATTTCATCCTCTAGTCTTAACCCAGCTAAAATCCCTGATGCTGCAATAAGATTCGCTCTCGTCACGGGGTCAGTAACCTGATCGACTCTTTCAGCCGCTTGGCGTAGCGTTGCCTCTACATCCATAGTATCGCCTAGAGCGGCAAAGGGGATGAGTCCGGGATATTCTAAAA
>JAYUJY010000143.1:0-23323 GCA_043764895.1 Synechococcales cyanobacterium
GGCAGGAAGAAGCTGGGCCATCCGGTTCCGCTGTTAAACTTCGAGTCAGACTTGAACAATGGCGTACCACATCCAGCGCAGACATAGGTTCCAGCGTCGTAGACTTTATCAAGAGGACTCGTTCCAGCCCGCTCAGTGCTCTCATGACGCAAAACCTTAAAGGCTTCTGGCGATAGCATTGCCTGCCATTCAGCGTCGGTTTTTTGGATTTCAAAATTTTTAGAGGCGGCCATTACAACTCTCCAGAGGTGGATTCAAACGATTAAGTGAAACAAAATCTAAGTGAAATAAACGAAAAAGACGTCATTACTCAAGAACTTTCAGCGCTTAAGGATAACGTCTTCTCTATTTTGCATGGTCTAGACAAAGGTCGATCGTCCGGATTGCCGATCCATTTGACCGATCCATCGGGTCCCTGCGATCGGTTACTGAAAATGATTAAGCCGTCATCACCGGATGGAAGTAAAAGGCCAAGGCCAGGACGGCATAAGCCGCTAGCAGCAGCGTGCCTTCGAGCCAGTTAGATTTGCCATCTGAACTAATGGAATTGGTAATCAACACCGAGACCATCACGGCTACGAGTTCAAACGGATTGAAATTTAAGTCCATGGGCTGACCCATAAACCAACCCGCAATGACCAGCGCCGGAGCCACAAATAGGGCAATCTGCAAGCTCGATCCCACAGCCACCGACACTGACAAATCCATTTTATTTTTCATCGCCACCGTCACCGCCGTCGCATGTTCTGCGGCATTGCCCACGATCGGCAGCAAAATCACACCCGTAAACAAAGATGTCAGCCCTAACATCGCCGTGGCTTCCTCCAGACTGCCGACAAGCAACTCCGACTCCACTGCTACCCCGATGGTGCAGGCGAACAGCACCGCAATCCACAGCTTTAGATTGGGCTGATGAGCTTCCGATTCTCCCACGAGATTAGCCGACGCCATCTCGATCGCCTCTTCTTCTGCCGTGCCTGCTTCATAGAGATAGGCATGGGTTTTCATGGAAAACAGCAGCGTCAGACCATACACAATGATCAGCACCACCGCGACCGCCACCGACAAAAGCTGAATGGTCGATTCATCAATGCCGCTAGAGGTGTAGTTCATCGCCGTCGGCAAGAGCAGCGCAATCACTGCAAGGTTCATAGACGACGCATTGACCCGCGCCACGACAGGCTGAAACGACTGCTCCTTGTAGCGCAATCCGCCCAGCAACATTGACAGGCCCATCACCAGCAGCAAATTACCAATAATGGATCCAGTCAAACTCGCCTTGACAACATCAATCAACCCAGCATTCAAAGCCACCAACGCAATAATCAATTCTGTGGCATTTCCGAAGGTTGCATTCAAGAGCGCGCCCAGGGTCGGACCTGAGACGACGGCAATTTCTTCAGTGGCGGTTCCCATCCAAGCGGCTAGGGGCAAAATGGCTGCTGCTGCCGTCAGGAAGATCACCAAAGATCCCCAGTGAAGGAAATGTGCGGCGAGTGACACGGGAATAAAGGCTAGAAGCCCGAGGAAAACGATGTTTTTGATGGACATTGGTTTGGCTGGACCTTAGAAGGGTGGCAGTAGATTCGATAGCAGTCGATCGCGCGAGCAACTTTAACAGGCCGCGTCCAGCCTCTAGGATACCCATGCTCTGGGATTTTGACTGATTTTCGTTCTAGAGATTTCCCCGAGATTTTCTAACTCCCCGCCGAATCGATCGGTTCAGGAACCGAGGCACTTATCCCCTGATCTCTTCAAGTTTGCCCTCAAAGTTGGCCCAAAATGAGAAAAATAATCCAGATACATTAAAAAAGCCGCTTTAATGTTTATCTCTGTAACGAAACCCGGTACTTTTTGCGAATTTTCTCAGGTGTGGATGTTGCAAAAACTAGGGAAACGCGGCAAGCTAAGAGGACGTGTTCAGCCTGTGATCCCCGAGAAAATCCTAAGTTTCGACTCGGGTCCACCTCCCCTATAAATTTCACCTTTTGAGGACATTGTTTTATGGAAACGATTCGGCAAATGACCCAGCGTAAATATACCGAACTCGTCAACTGGCGACATGGCGACAACGATCGCGTTCAGTCTCTTTTGAGCAAGGTTCAGAAAAATCATCCTGAGGAAGATGCAGATTGGTGCATTGATAAACTCTGGTCGGATGAACGGTCTTGGCGTTTTTACTACTAGATTGCCTTATCTAGAGGAGTCATGCGTTTAGAGTGAATATTATTTCCGCTGTAAAGTTAGGGATTGTATGACATCATCCGTCTGTTTATTGCAAGCAACGTCCTATGACCTGTCGGTTCTCCGATCGAGCATTGAGGCGTTGCTTGCGCCTCTCGGTGGCATATCGGCCTTTGTAAAACCGGGCGATCGCGTGTTGTTGAAGCCCAATTTACTGACGGGAGCGCGTCCGACGAAAGAGTGTGTGACTCGGCCTGAGATTGTGTACTGTGTGGCGAAGCTCGTTCAAGAAGCGGGTGGTTTGCCGTTTTTGGGGGATGGTCCGGCTTTTGGGAGTGCGCGCGGCGTGGCTAAGGCCAATGGGTATTTGCCGCTTATTGAAGAATTAAAGGTTCCGATCGTTGAGTTTAGCGGTCAACGCTACAAGACTGTGGGTGACGAGTTCGATCATTTGCTGTTGTCGAAAGAAGTAATGAATGCCGATGTGGTGATTAATTTACCTAAGGTAAAGTCCCATGTCCAAATTACGTTAACGATGGGCGTAAAAAATTTGTTTGGGTGCGTGCCGGGGAAGATGAAGGCGTGGTGGCACATGGAAGCCGGAAAGGATGCCGATCGATTTGGGCAGATGCTGGTGGAAACGGCCCGGACGATTTCGCCGAATCTCACGATACTGGATGGAATTTTGGGTCATGAAGGGAATGGTCCGAGTGGCGGAGAACCTCGGGAGTTGGGGCTTTTGGCGGCGTCGGCTGATGTCTTTGCGTTGGACCGGGCTATTGTAGCGGTGTTGCAGGTGGATCCCGATCGGATCCCTACAGTGCGGATGTCGAGGCGGTTGGGTTTGTGCCCTGAACTGGAGGCGATCGAGTTTCCGTTGTCTAGACCGGAAGAATTGGCGATCGAGGATTGGAAATTGCCGGACAAAATGATGCCGATCGATTTTGGGGCGCCGCGTGTTGTGAAGTCTACGTTTAAGCATCTCTACGTGCGATTTATTAAGGAACCCATGGCAGCTTACACTGGAAAATAATTTATCTCTGTTGTTCCTATGGCCACTCGATCTGCAATCCAACCTGCAATCCAAGCTAATTTCCCGGCTCCCACCGCTGACATTTTGACGGCGATCGAGACTTTGATTGGGGTGGTGGCGCAGCTTCGCAATCCGATCGGGGGATGCCCGTGGGATTTGGAGCAGACGTCCGATAGTTTGACGCCTTACATCATCGAAGAAGCTTACGAAACTGTGGATGCCATTCAGTCGGGAAACCCCGATGACATTGCCGATGAACTGGGTGACTTGCTGCTTCAAGTGGTTCTGCAAGCGCAGGTTGCTAAAGATAACGGCCAGTTTGATCTCGCCCTCATCACCCAAAAAATCACCGAAAAACTGATCCGTCGCCATCCTCACGTCTTTGCAGATGCCACCGTGAACAATGCCGCTGATGTGAATGCGAATTGGGACGCGATTAAAGCTCAAGAGAAACCGGACGAACAACAGCTCAGCACTCAGCTTAGAAAATATGCGCGATCGCTACCGCCCTTAACTGCCGCAATGAAAATTTCTCGTAAAGCAGCGGCGGTTGGATTTGAGTGGGAATCCATGGATGGGGTGTGGGAGAAGGTGCATGAGGAGTTGGATGAGTTGCGAAGTGCGATCGATCACGAAAGCGTCGAAAACCAGCAGTCTGAGCTAGGTGATGTGCTATTTAGCTTAGTGCAAGTGGCCCGCTGGCAAGGCTTAGATCCGGCAGAAGGATTGCAGGGGACGAACCAACGATTTGTCCAACGGTTGCAGCAGATGGAAGGGGTTGCCGATCGTCCGTTGTCAGAGTACACACTCGTCGAACTGGAGCAATTGTGGGCTGCTGCAAAACGGACGCTGGGGCAAGGGCGGGGGAATTGAGAATTTAGAATGCTGAATTGAGAATTGAGAGTTTACGGCCTTAATTAAGAAGGAGGAGCGATCGGAGCAGTGCAGCAACTAGCGCATCTGATGGCGGCATCAGGAATTTTAGCTGGATTAAGATTAGAAGATGAAATTATTTATCGCATATTGCGGAGAGACATCATGCAAGAATCTACTGTCTATCGATCGATCGCAAGAGATGAGCGGAGAGAGGAAAAACGATCGATCGCGCTTAACTTTTTGCGAGATGGGTTTTCCGTTGAGGCAGTTTCACATGGGACAGGGTTATCGATCGAAGAAGTGCAGCAACTTCAGCAACAAATAAGCGGGTCGGCGTAAGGTTGAAGTCGATCGGTACTATCGATCGTAAAGACCCGATGCCAAAAGAGGCACGATCGATCAGTTTAGCTAAAGAATTGGGCTTGGGGAGTGCGATCGGCTGGCAGATTCTGTATTTGTACTTGTCCCATCTTTTATCGTGTTCCACGATCGCTATAGGGGTGGATGTCTACCCACATCTACCCACATTTCCCTTGCACTGACCAATTGAGGGCGATTCATTCGGAGGATTTCGATCGTGATCTTTCCGATCGAAGTGTGAGGAATAATTTTAGTAAAATTATTCCTCCATCGGAAATGATCAGTCCAATGATCCAATTGAGGATGAAAGAAGCGGATCTGTTCTCCTGTTGCTAAATCAATGGCGGATTGACGATTAGACTTATAACGATTACAAGGCGGACAGGCTAAACAGAGATTGTCAAGTCGAGTCAGACCGCCGATTGATCGTGGCCTGATATGTTCAAACTCAAACGTAATCGCCATCAACGATTCGCTTGTTTGACAATAGGCACAGCGATCGTAAAATTGTTTGCGGATCTGACGCTGTAACTTAACAGAGATATGCGTACTCATGATGCGATCGCGAGTTCATCCAGACGTTTTAAGGTATAAAGTGCGCGAGCTTTTAGGACCATGAGATGATCGGATTCTGCCAGGATTTTATCGAGTTCAGTGATTTCATCTTCCGAGAGTTTAGCTTCAGCGTTGCGAGTGAGGAGACAATCAAGACGTGCTTGTTCGGGAAGGGAAATTTTGCAATGTGCTAAGGCGAGAAGTTCATCTCGGCTGAGGTTCACGAGACATTTCCGATCGCTCAACAGGGGATTGGAAAGCTGTCGGTAGGCGTCTAAGTCCAGCAATACACCAATTTGGGTGCCTGTATCGTCAGTGATGTAGCGAATCGCGTCAGACATAATGGGTACTTTGATGAATGGCGTTGTTCTTATTGTAGCTGATGACTGGATGTCGCTTGTAGAGCATCGCATGAGCAACCTAACGCGCACAAAAAACGATCGATCGTAAACATGCCACACCCGCTACTGAAAGAGGCACGATCGATCAGTTTAGCTAAAGAATTGGGCTTGGGGTGCGATCGGCTAACAGATGACGTCTGTTCACTGACGATGTTATGCATAGGTGTAAATTTTTTGCTCTTGTTTGGGCGATCGACGGTACTCTTTTACCTATGACTATATTTTGGACGGACAGGCGGGATTTTTTGCCCAACGATCGTTAGACACTTCACAACTTAGTAACAGGTAATCGAAATGCGCTACATGATGAAACAGAAATTGTTCTCTTGGGGAGACGACTTTTTTATCAAAGATGAAAGCGGTAGAGATACATTCTTTGTTGATGGGAAGGCCTTGAGCTTTGGTAGTCAACTTTCCTTTCAAGATTTAATGGGTAATGAGCTAGTCTTTATCAAACAGAGATTGCTTTCGTGGGGACTGACTTATGAGATTTACAGAGGAGATAACCTTTATGCCATAGTCAAGAAAGATCTGTTCACACTTTTCAAATGTAGATTTACTGTTGATATACCAGGGCCTAATGATTTAGAAGCTGAGGGGGATTTCTTGGATTGTGAGTATGAGTTCAATCGTGATGGGAGCCTCGTTGCAGCGGTATCAAAGAAATGGTTTTCATGGTCAGATACCTATGGAGTAGATATAGCAGCGGGTGAGGACGATATTTTAATACTCGCCAGTACAGTAGTGATAGATATGGCTTGTCACACCGACAAAAACTGAAGAAGGGCAGTAAGCAATTTAGTTTAAGGCCACCCGAAAGACGATCGCTAGGTCATCTTGATACACGAGACTAAATTTCGACCCATCGCCTGCCATTTTTTTCAGCTCCTCCAGCGGAACCCGTCGATCGAAGGGATCCACACACAGCGCCACAAAATTGGGTTTCTGCGTAGCCACCACAAGTTCACCTTCAGCCCAAGTCCAGCCCGATGTTCCGAGGCGATCGATGATTCGATTGCTGAAGCGATCGCCCAGCAGTCCGTAGGGCCGCAATCCAATGGAATAAATCGTAGAAGCTTGAATATTTTTTTGGACCCAGCGATAGACGTTACTTTCTGTTTTGCCCATGGGGAAGAAAATTCCGTCGTAGCCCGGTAAGCCTTCAGGAGAACGATAAGTGGCGAGTTGGGCTGCTGTCAGTAGAGCAAGGGTTCCAGCGGCGATCGCGAGGGTTTTCTTAGACTGCGGGGGCACTTTTCGACGCTCCAAACGGTTAAGCCATGAGGTGGGCTGAAGGGCGCGATCGAGCAATACCGATAGGATATAGAGGACTAAAATACCTGTCATCGGCATGACGACGGCGCTGTAGCGAATTTGAATCAGAAACGATTTACCTGCGCCCGCGAGGTAGCCCGCACCGCTAGGCGTGAAAATCATGGCAATGATGGCAATGAGGTTCCAGGCGGCGATGATTTGGATGCCGAGGGGAATGGCGAATCGGCTGGACTGTGGAAGGGGCGGTCGATCGATCCGGTCGATCGGTCGGAAGGCAACGGCGGTCGTTAAGATGACGAACGATAGGACCGTGGCAAAGGTGAGAATGATGAAGGGCGAATTGAGAGTGTAAAGTGCTGGATTGGAGAGGCTTTGAATAATGCTCAAATCTGCGGCGGCTTTGAGCTGATCGCCGGGCGTGAGTTTGCCGATCAAAATAAGGTTTCGCACGTACCAACCGCCGCCGATGATCAGGCTCGGCAATAGGATTTTCAACAGCGTTGTGTGAATGCGTGTCGCGATCGGTTCATCTAGTTCGGAATTGGGAACGGCAATATTCAGCAACAGCATTCCCAACAGGAAATAGAGTCCATTGGGTTTGGTTCCGATCAACATTCCCAATGTAATTCCGGTCAGAATTGCCCAGTGGTCCGTCCGAGTTTTCGATCGCAAAAAGGTCCAGACAATCACCAATTCCCAGAACAGCATCGTCACATCATTGCGTCCCACATCAAACGCAAGATTCTGAAATTCGGGAATGCTAACGAGCACGCTAACGAAGACAACAGAGGCAATGCCTCGCCAAAACGGCGATCGAATGGGAACCACCAAATTAAGAATCACAACGCTCGCCAGAACCGACCCTAGAAATAGCGCCATCGTCGTGAATCCTAGCAGCGCTTCACTCCGCAGAGACATCATGCTCCAGAGATTTAGCAATTCATTGCCACCGGGATAATGACCGTAAGTGCCTTGAACGATCCACCAGGTTTGGGCCTGAAGATAGGTCACGACATTGGGCAAGTGATAACTCACCACATCCCAGCTCAACCCATGTACCGATCGCAGTTGCATCCAAGCTTCAGCCAGCACCAATCTCAGCGGCAGCAATCCGAAGAATCCAACGACAACCGTGACTCCGATACCAAGCTGACTTAACGCCGCGATCGGGTCCAGTGTTTCCTTCAGATTTGGGCGCTTCCAGAGGTAACCAACGACCCCAAGGGTATAGGCAACTGAACTCCCTAGGACAGCAACAGGATTGAGGATTCCCATGCCGCCCAGCAAAAATTGGATCAAACTCGTCGAGATTAAGAACAAGACCAAAAAGCTTAGCAGTGACTGGAGCGGCTGCCGAGGAAAAAGACGATCGGCCATCCAAGCGGCGCTCAAGATCAGACATAGCGTTGAGATTGAAAACAGTGCGATCGATTCCATTTTGGCCTCTTGGACTTAAACCGCCGAGATGGCTGTCCCACATTATTTGATCTTCCCTAGCATAGCGGCCTCCCAACCCATCGACACACCGATCGCCTCTCAATTCTAAATTCAAAGGAGCTTAAAACTCCTGTTGGCGCTATCAAGATTTTTTGATTACCCAAAGACTATGTAGATGCCATAGAACAACAACGGGTTCTACAATGGATCGTAACGGTTTTTGTTCACAAATTCCCCAAACTCAGTCGAGAGGAGATTAAAACCATGCTAGGAACCAAAGCAGAACTGAAGAAAACCCGTTTCTACCAAGAGATTCAGGAAGAGATTTTGCTTGAAGCCGTCCCGATGGGTCTTCAGGCGGGATTGTCAGTGGCTGAAATTGCCAAACGGTTTAACGTCCCAGTCAAACGAATTCAGGAGATCGCAACACAACACAAGGCGAAGAGTTAAGTCAAGCTGGCCACTTGCAGCACAGCAATCGTGAATTCAAAGGTGCTGATCGATCGCATCTCAATTCTCAACCGATCAACTCTTCCATCCCTTCCAACGAAGTCCAGCTCTCCATATCTTCCACGGGAAGCGTCACATAGAACTGACTCCCCTGCCCTTTTCCACCAGAGGTCGCCCAAAGCCTGCCTTCCAGTCGTCGCACCAGTTGACGACAAATCGCCAATCCCAAACCCGTCCCACCGACCGATCGCTGAAGAAACCCTTCCTCTTGATAAAATCGGTCGAAAATCGACTCCAGCCGACTCGCTTCAATCCCACAGCCACTATCCGAAATCCGAATCTCCACATAGCCCTCAATAGCCCGAACACTCATCTGAACCGTTCCCGTCTGAGGCGTAAACTTCACCGCATTGCCCAATAGCTTCGTCAACACCTGCACGACCGCTTCACCATCACCCTGCACGATCGGCAACTTCTCCGGAACATCCACCAGGATCATCGGGTTCATCTTGGACCCAGACTTAAGATTACACACCGTGAGCGAAATCAAATCCGAAATCGCGATCGGCTCTATCTGCCAGGATACCGAACCACTTTCTAGCTGCGATAACAGCAGAAAATCCTGCACCAGCCTGCGCAATCGCTCAGAATCCGCCAGCGCAATATCCAGCATGACCTGCTGACAGTCCTGCGGCATATCCGGCTCTGTGGCTAAACTTTCGAGACACACCTGAATAGTGGACAGCGGCGTCCGCAACTCATGACCCACGATCGCAATCAAATTATTTTGCGTTTGTTCAATGACCGAGAGCTGGTTATTCAGTTGGGTGAGCTTAAGATGGGCTTCGGCTTGCTTCAGCCCCCAACCCACCTGCGTCGCAATAGACACCAAAAAATCCCGATCGCCTTCTGACCAGAGCCGGGGAGACGCATGATACAACTCCAGCACCGCCAGACAATCCTGTTGATACATAATCGGGACCAGGACACAGGATTGAATCTGATCCATTTTCATCTGCGTTTGCAGTGCAGGATACGCCTGGATGCCTAAGTCCTGCATCACATCCGCGATCGCCACTACCTTACCTTGGTTTAATAGCGGCTGAAATAGCGGATGAGATCCAAGGGGAGACGGCAATGGCAGTCGAGTCACCCGACACCGACACCGCACAAAAGCGCGCTCGACTTCACATACGGTTAAAGCCATAACATCATCCGGCTTCAGCGATCGTCGAATTTTTGCTGTAATCGCATTAAGCAGTTGAGCCTGTTCCGTCTGGGCTACAGCTCTGCGGTAAGAACGGACCTGTTGATATTGACTCGCTTGTAAATACGTCACTAAGCGATCGGAAAATCGTCGAATATCTAACCCTGACGGTGGCAACAACGGCGATTGGGCCAAAGCCTGAATGCCCCGATCCGCAAGCTGATAGTCTTTTCTGGCGGTTTCAACTCGATCGCTCAAATCTGGACGATACCGCACTACCCGACCCAACAATTCCTGCGCAGCTTGACGACTCACGATGGGATCGAAGGTCCAAAACCCCTGAAACTGACGACCCGAATCCAGAGCCGCTGCATTAACCGCTGTCGAATGCTCACGGCACACCAGACAAGCACTATAAGAGGGAGCAATCACGATCAAATGCCACTCCTGAGCTAATGGATCGCTTTCATCCAGCCCGATCGTCGCATAAGGTGCAGGGGTCGAAGCAAAATCCGTCTCTGGCATCGCTAATACGTACACCTGATCTGTTTTTTCTGCAATGCGCTGGTAGCGCCGGGTTTCCTGACGGTAGAACCGCTCCTGCTGAAAATTGGCAATCACCAACGGACGATCATTTCCGACTAAGACCAAATCCTCCATGGCATGAGACAACGCCGTTAGAGTCGTTTTGAAATAAACCTGTGCCTTCAGATCCGGTATTGTTTCAAGTAAATGCTGTAACAATGAAGTAGGATGCGTCATAAACCCGAGAGCGCTATCTTGAAAAAGATGAGGTAGGGGACAGTTCTTTACCGGGCAAAGCTGAAACGATCGCATCTGTCGTCATTCCAGATCTCGCCGCTAGTGAAAGTTCAACCTTCGTCAAGTCCACTCCGTACATAATTGTCTCACTCAACGTCGCATGGGTCAGAACAACGCGATCGAGCGTTGCTGAGCTGAAGTTCGCCTTAGTGAGATTTGCACCCGTCAGGTTTGCCCCAGTCAAATCTACACCCGTCAAGTTAGCGTGACTCAAGTCCGCATAACTCAAATCTACGTAGCTTAGATTTGCATAGCTGAAATTGGAATGGCACAAAATTCCTAATCGAATCTCAGCTTTCTGCAAATTCGCACGTTGACAATCGGTATGAGTCAGATTAACCCGAATCATCTGTGCCCGACCCATCTGCGCCTCTGTAAAGCGGCTGAAACTACAATTCGCCTGCCACAGTGATGTCCGACGCAGCGAAGTACAAGAGAAATCAGCGCCTCTAAGGTCCGATCGCATGAAGCTTGCACAATCCAGTGTCGCCTGCGAGAAGTCAATGTCCATTAAGCGCCGATCGCTTAAGTTTGCAATGTCTATTGCAACCCCATTGAAGTCGCGCACCCCTTGTTTATATTGCTGTAGGACATCTTTTACATTCATGGTTTGGACAGTGAAGGTTTAATTTGGATCGTAAACTATTGCTTTTTCTTAACTCTCCTTAACATAACTTAAAAACACAGTCAGAGATACGCCAGAATCTTAAGAAAGTCTATATTAATAGATTAGACTCTATGATTACTAGCAGCGATCTAGGATCCCGCGCTGTGATTAAGCTTCACGCTCTTTTCGGTAAACCTACAGGGATAATTTATTGGGTAGTCCGTAAATTTACGGAATCAAGAATAAGACTCGCGTATTGAACCCTATCGCTGACGTCCTCCTTGAAATCGCCCCTGAAATTATGATTTTTTCTAAGCTCAATCCCGATGCTGGTTTTTTCTTTAACTCCATTCTCGAAAGCCTTGTAGATGGAATCTTAATCACCACCAACACCGATCAAGTCCTCTATGCCAATACGATCGCCCAACAGTTTTATCGTCAAAGTCAAAACCAAAACAGCGGCGGAATTCCGACTGAAATTCTCAAGCTCCACCGATACATTCTAGAAGACTCCTATCAATCCTTGATTCTAGAATCCGAACTGACGATCGCCCATCAGACCTACCGCATCCGAGTCCAACGCATCGACCTGTCCAACTCTGACGAAAACTGCCTCCTCACCCGCATCGAAAACCAAGCCGAGTCGTGGCATCACCTCGCCCAGCTCGAAGCCCAGCAGTACGGACTCACTACCCGCGAGTCAGAAGTGTGGGAACTCAAACGACAACAATGCTCAAGACAAGAAATCGCCCAGTCGCTTCACGTCTCGATCGATACGGTCAAAAAACACTTGGGCAATATTCAAATGAAGCGGCAAAATTATAGGGATGGGGCAGACTTAGTTTAGCTCTTTCCACTATTCACCCTAGAACTTCAGAGATTTCATGACTTCAGTGGTTGATCGCATTTCTCAATTCAACGCCGATCGTATTCCCGAGCGGGTTGCGTTGAAATATCAAGCGATGAAGCAGAACGCCTTTGCGTTTTTTCGGGGCACTTGTCACCTCTTCTATGAAGATCTCCAGACCTCTGGCGCACTTCAGATTGCCCCGTCTGTGTGGAGCTGCGGGGATCTGCATCTCCAAAATTTTGGCACTTTTAAAGGCAATGCCATCATTCAAGGCGGTGCGCGGAAACTCGTTTATTTTGATGTCAACGATTTTGATGAATCCGCCCTCATTCCCGGTAGCTGGGATCTCGTGCGATTGGTGACGAGTGTGCTATTGGAAAGCGAAAATCCACAGGAAGCTCTAACCCTGGCTCAAAACGTCCTGACAATCTATGCCAAGACGCTGGCCACGGGAAAGTCGGGGGTTTTGTACCGCGAGAATGCCTCCGGCGTGGTGAGGGATCTGCTGCAAACATTGCGTAAACGCGATCGCGCCCAGTTCCTCAAAAAACGCCTTCGCCCGAAAACCCGTGCTCTCCTCCGCATCCCCAATAAAATTCTCACGGTGAGTCCTGCCGAAATCCACACCGTCAACCACCTGATCCAAACCTGGGCCAGCACCCAGCCCCAACCCGACTTTTTCCAAGTTCTCGACATAACCCACCGCATCGCCGGAAGTGGCAGTCTAGGCGTGCCGCGTTATCTCATCCTGGTCCAAGGCCGGGGTTATCCAAAGGGCTGCTACTTACTGGATTTGAAAGCGGCACGGCGATCGTCCCTTGCGCCCTTTCTCACGACGTCTCAGCCCACTTGGTCCTCTGAGGGCGATCGCATCGTGCAGATTCAAACGCGACTACAAGCCTCGCCACCTGCATTGCTGAGTGCAATAGAGTCACCGGGTCAATCCTACGTGCTCCGCGAACTCCAGCCCAGCAACGACAAAATCGACCCTAGCCCTCTCCGCCGCCAGCCCAAAAGACTGACCGCCTTCATCCAAACCTTAGGAGAGGTCGTGGCTTGGGGGCATCTTCGCAGCAGTGGCCGTCAAGGAAGTGCGATCGCCGATGAACTCATCGCCTTTGCTCAAGAGCCTACCTGGCAATCTGAAATCCTGGACTATGCCCAGCACTATCAAGCCCAAGTCCAGTGGGATTATCAAAGCTTTCTGGAATCAGATCTTAAATCTCAGTAGTTTTGCGGTTCTCCCGATCGAGGCACTGTTTAGAGAATAGACTTAATGAAAATTTAATACAAATCGTTACAACTCCAACTCGTTACCTCAACGCACCTCGTCCCGCCCCACCCGCCCCACCCTCACCCGCCATGCCCACCCCCGTTTCTCACCGTGTCCTCCGCGATCGCAACGAGTATCATCGCTGTCATGTTTTGTTGACGGACGAAGAAAACCCGACTGCCGCGATCGAAGTGGACGGCAATTATTACAGCTTTTTTCGCGTGGTGAATGAACCCGATCGCGTCGCCCAACTGATCGATCGGCTCACCCGCAAAGGCAATGCCAAAGTCATGGTGACTGAAATCCCCAAAGGCTATGCCCTCTGGGTTCATGAACCCGACGCAAGGCTCCACAGTCTGCGCCACAAGACGCCCGTCCGCAGTTCCAAGAACCTACCTCATGCCACCGAGCAAGCCTTGGAAATGCTAACCTCCGATCGAGAGTACATCCCCTGCCAAATTCAGGTTCCGGATCTCGACAAGCCGCTCACCGGAATTAGCTATCACGGAAAGCTTTATAGCCTTCTGCGGATTGTTCGCGACGAAAAGCAAGCGCGAGAACTGTCTCAACGGCTCCACAAAAAGGGCAACCGCTGTTTGATGAGTTCAAGCGCCCATGGCTACTCGGTGTGGGTTCTTGAACCGGACGGCAAAGCGCTTTAGGCTGAAGAATTGGCGATCGGCCTAATATCGACGCAATACTGACCCAACACCGACGCAATGTCAATCCAACAAAAAGGAGGCCATTTCAAAACCTCCTTTTTATAGAACCTATTTAATCGTCTTCGATCGGGTCTAATCTTAGTCGTTCAGAACTCTAAACGCTCTGTTCAGACAGCGAAGCGCACATGTAATCAAACGGTTCATCCGTCAAATTACCGGACATCACACCTGCTGCGGCAACCTGCTCCCGCACCACCATTTTCATAATTTGAATCCCGCGCACGGTCGGTCCGACGGGGACTTCTAGAGAATTGTAGGTTTCTCGCAATCCCTCCAGCACACGCTCATCCAAGACATCCGAATCGGCGGCAACCAAGGCATAGCTGGCGTAGCGCAAATAATAGTCCAAGTCCCTTAGACAAGCCGCATAGCGACGGGTCGTGTAGGAGTTGCCGCCGGGACGAATCAATTCTGGAATTTCGTCGTACAACCGAAGGGAAGTCTGCTTCACGATCGCCGCTGCATTGGCATTGATCACACCAGCCGCTCGAATTCGCGCCATTCCGCTGCCGAAGTAAGACTTTAGGTCGTCGATCGCATTACGATCGAGATAGCGCCCGGTCAAATCGTAATTTTTAATAAGGCTGGTGACTGCGTCCCGCATGAAACTCTTCTCCCAATGAAAGATCCCGTAAATGTCGATCTAAATAGCAAGCAATTTGCTCTTAAGTCTATCACGTCACTATGGGCGAAAAGCCCCGCCAGTCCTCAGACTCGTTACCAAACGTTACGAATATGAGCTTCGGCAGGGCTTCGGGAAAAGGGGGCTTGAAGGACGAGGATTATTAGGGCTTACGTCCCGTTACTTCAGGACCGATGGCTCCAACGTCGGGACCATGGAGACCGGAGCAAGACTCCGATTTTGGGCCACGATCGGTAGAGCATTGCGAGCGTGTTGGGCAATGTTCACCGTGGTGGCATCGTAGGTCTCCGTCAGCAGCTTGGGATAGATACCAATAGCGACGATCGGCAGCATCAGCGCCGCCGCAATGAATAACTCACGAGGTTTTGCATCCAAGAAAACCTGTCCTTCCACTGCTTCTCCTTCTTGGCCATAGAACATTTCCCGCATCATGGAGAGCAGATACACCGGAGTCAGAATTAAGCCCACGGCGGCTAGGAAAATAATCACAGCCTTAAATTCCATCGAGTAGATGGGACTATTGGCAAAGCCCAAGAACACCATCAGTTCACCCGCAAAGCCGCTCATTCCGGGCAAAGCCAGCGACGCCATGGAGACGATCGTAAACAGCGCAAAGGTCGAAGGCATTTTTTTGCCCAGTCCGCCCATGGAATCGAGGTTCAGCGTGTGAGTCCGATCGTAGGTGACCCCTGCCAAAAAGAACATCGCCGACGCAATCAGACCGTGAGAAATCATTTGCAACATCGCACCGCTCATGCCCACATCAGTGTAGGAAGCGACGCCCAGCAGCACAAAGCCCATGTGCGAAATCGAAGAATAGGCCATCCGACGCTTAAGATTTCGTTGCGCAAAGGACGCCAATCCGCCGTACACAATATTCACAACCCCCAGAATGGCCAACGCAGGCGCAAACACCGCATGGGCATTGGGCAACATTTCCACGTTCATCCGAATCAGCGCGTAGCCGCCCATCTTCAGCAGAACCCCCGCCAAAATCATAGACACCGGGGCCGAGGCCTCACCGTGGGCATCCGGCAACCAAGTGTGCAGCGGAAACACCGATAGCTTGACGCCATAGGCAATCAACAACCCCGCATACACCAACATCTCAAAGCCTAAGCTGTAATCCTTCAAGCCAAGCTGCGTCAAATTAAAGGTAACGTTGTCCCCATAAAAGGCCATCGCTAACGCCGCAATCAGAATAAAAATAGAGGCGATCGCGGTATACAAAATAAACTTAGTGGCCGCATAGCGTCGCTTGGGTCCGCCCCAAATAGCAATTAAGAGGTAAACCGGAACGAGTTCGAGTTCCCAAATCAAGAAAAATTGGAGTAAATCCTGGGAGCAAAAAACGCCAACCTGCGCGCTATACATGGCCAGCATCAGAAAATAAAAGAGCCGAGGCTTTTCCTTGACTTGCCAGCCCGCCAAAATCGACATCGTGGTCACAAGACCCGTCAGCACCACCAGCGGCATCGACAACCCATCGATCGCTAGGGACCAATTTAAATTGAGCTGCGGAATCCAGGACACGGTTTCAACAAATTGATACCCTGGGGTGGTGAAGTCATACTGCGTCCACAGGGCATAAATCGTCAGGGCAAAGTCAATTAGTCCTACACCCAAGGCATACCAACGAACGGTTTTTCCTTCTTTGTCCGGCAGAACCGGAATGAGAAGAGACGCAGCTATAGGGAACAAGATAATGGCGGAAAGCCAAGGAAATGAAGTACTCACAAAAAAACCTGCTGAGACTGCTGCTGAAGATCACAAACCCTATCCGCCCAATCCGCAAAAAACGCCCATCCGATCGAGATTTAAAATAAACCCTGAAGCCGGAGTCACACTCCCTGATTCGAGGCAATATTGCGGGAGCAATGGCATAATAAATCGGATGTCTCAAGGGGACGTCTTTAGAGAACGCCTTGAGGCGAAGCGATGAGGATGCCCGAGTTCCTACAACGGATGAAAAACAGATCTTTCGCGAATTAAATCAAAGGTGAATAGGAGTAATTACTGACTTGATTATAAGGCCCGGTTGTAAAGTTAGATAAATCAAATCTTAAAAAATAGGTATCTTTTATCAATTGAGAATCATAGAGTATCGTAGATTCAAGTTCTCTTAATCGATATGAACCCCTGAAAATTGACCTTGGATGCCTCTTCCCTGACGATCGTGACCCAAAAGCGTAATTAATTCTTAACCTTATGGATTGCGATACTCACGGTTCCCCAATGCAATCTTTACAAACTTTTAGACCTGATTCGGTAGGGTTTACGGACGTCTTTATCTTTGTTCGGCAGGTCAGGATTGTGAATGCCCGATTGATGCAGGCCCGATCGACTCGATCGGCGGGTGATATTTTTGATCATATAATTTAGGTCTTGCGGAAGAATGGAGGCATTCAGCGCCTCGTCTAGGGTAATTTGTTTAGACTCGTGGAGGTCAAACAATGCCTGGTTCAAGGTCTGTGCGCCATCTTGGCCTTCTTCTAGAAGCTGATAAATCGCATCCATTTCACCCCGTTGGAGATAGTCCTGAATGGCCGGGGTGTTGATTAAAATTTCGAGGGCGGCGGTGCGACCTCCGTTTAGGGTCGGAACCAGCGCTTGGGACACGACGGCCCGCATAGATTCCACGATTTGATGGCGGACGGTTTCTTGTTCCTCTGGAGTATAGAAGTTCAGCAGGCGTTTGAGGGCATTGACAGAGCCTTTGGTGTGGAGGGTGCAGAGAACGAGGTGTCCCGTGAGAGCAGCGCGAATGGCCGTATCAATGGTTTCTCGATCGCGCATTTCGCCAATCAAGATAATGTCAGGATCCTGGCGCAGCGCTCCCCGCAGAGCATCTTTGAACTCATGGGTGTGCAGCCCAACTTCCCGCTGCGTGATCAGAGACGCATTCGAGGTGTGGATGTACTCAACCGGATCTTCAATTGTGACGATTTTGCGGTTCAGCGTGTCGTTGACGTGACGAATCATGGCCGCTAGCGTGGTGGATTTGCCAGTATTCACGGACCCGGTGATTAGAATCAACCCCTGTCGCTGCTCGGCAAGATGCTTCAAAATAGGGGGCAAACCCAGCCCGTCAATCGTCGGCACCTGAAGCGAAATCAGTCGTAGGACGAGTACGCCCCCCGTCATCGATCGCGCACAGTTGACCCGGCAGCGCACGAGATTGGGATAAAAAATAGCGGTGTCGAGTTCCCAGTGCTTTTGAAAATCTGCCTGCTGCTCAGGAGAGAGGATTTCGAGGGTGAGTTCTTCAAATTGGCGGACGGTGATGATTCCGTACTGGGATTGGGGATGGATTTGGCCTTGAATTCGGAAGCGCGGCAATTCGCCGACTTGCAGGTGAATATCCGATGCGCCCTGACCGTGGGCATCTTGGACCATGCCTCGAACCGTTCCTTGGCGCTCTAACTCGGCTTCGGGCGCATCCATTACCAGATTGCTCAAGCTCAACGACTGAACCCCTTGAGTGGTCGGTCCGCAGTTTATTCGAGCTTGACAAAAGCCAGGGACGGTGATTTGAGCGTCAAGCTTCTGCTGAGATTGGTACTCACGCAAGAGATCCGGCACCAGCAATGCTTGGACGTACTGGCTATAGCGATCGGGCGTGACGATGGGATGGTGATCTTGACAAAGCAATTTACCGTATAGCCGATAGAACGGCGATCGGCCAACCTGAAGATATAGTGCAGTGGCACCCACGTTGTAGCAATCTTGAATCAGTTGACGAAGATCAATATCCGAAGAAACCGTCACCGAAGTCGGGTTCATAATCTATCCCTAAAATCAGAGCGAGAACGAGACATCGGGAACCACTCACTCAGTAAGCAGCTTTAGCCAGCTCTCGATCGTAACACCCATAGAATCCTGCTTAAACCTAGAAATGCACACCTTTATTCTCTTAATCTAAGCTAAATCTTTAGGAAGACTCAAGGGTAAATACACAGAAGTTCATCATTTCTTGTTGAAACGCTAGGTATTTTCCGAATTTCAAGTTTTTCAGGGAGATTTTCAGGATTTCGCTTTTTGAGCAACTAAATTTCTATTCCATATCCCTTGGCAGACTTGTAGCAAATACCCAATCTGGCCATAGCTATAGACTAAATTCTCAAACACAAGGGGATTAGGTCTCGATCGGGGAAGAAGACTGAGTTTGACCGCTTTGTAGAGTCCACGCACCAAGCGCTCGCCGCCCCGTCCAAATTGCCGCCAGCCTGCTTCTCCCGCCAACTGTTCGCGATAGCATTCGCTGATGCCTTGCCACCAGCCACGCTCTAGAAACCAGCGCGGGTGGACGCGTTCGGGGGCGACGTGATGGGCGGCTATGGCATCGGGCAGATAGGCGACCCGCCAGCCGGATTGGAGGGCGAGGTGGGTCATGTGGAGTTCTTCGTTGGAGAGAAGATTTTTGCCGACGCGTCCGAGGTTGAGGTCGAAGCCGCCGACTTGATCGAGGAAGCTGCGCCTAATGCTGTAGTTGAGTCCGCGTGGGGTG
This sequence comes from Synechococcales cyanobacterium, assembly GCA_043764895.1. Lineage (GTDB taxonomy): Bacteria > Cyanobacteriota > Cyanobacteriia > Leptolyngbyales > Leptolyngbyaceae > JAAFJU01. The sequence goes on from JAYUJY010000143.1 coordinate 19,203, forward strand.
AGTCCGGGCTGCTGGATGTCTATGGGACGATCGCCAAGGTCGTAGAGTCCGAGGTTTCCAGCAAGGTTCGGGGAGAGCCAGAGAGGTTCGGGGCAATTTTCTTCCCAAATCAGAGTCACTTTACCCCCGGAAATGGCCAATTTTTCGTCTTGGGCGTAGGCGTTGATGAAGGTCTGGAGCCAGCCGGGAGAGGCGATCGCGTCGTCGTCGAGGTAAGCCAGGATGGGAGAGGTGGCTAGTTTTGCTCCGGTGTTTCGCGCCACGGACAGGCCCACGGTAGCTTCGTAGTGATAGCGGACGCGGGGATGGTGAAGGTAGGACTGTGCGACGTCTCGGGTGCCGTCGGTAGAGGCGTTGTCAATGATTAAGATTTCGTAGTGGGTGCAGGTTTGGGCTAGGAGACTGTCTATTGCTTTGGCGAGGTAGCGATCGCGGTTATGGGTGCAGATGATGGCTGAGATTTGGGGAGAATCTTGGGATGGCATGGGGAAAGTGCGCTTAAATACGCCTTATCCTAATCCTTCAGTTTGCTATGAAGCATCACGAGATTTTCGGAGAATTGGGCGAGACGGTCTTCAAGATCCTGCTGGCGTGTGCGTAGTTGACGCAATTGATGATGACGGGCGATCGCGACACTGACAGCGGGAATTTGGTCGGCGGGACAGGGATAATGCCACAGTTGACCGTCGGCGTTGAGTCCACAGAGTCGGTAGGCGGATGCTTCTTGAGTGGAAATGCGATCGGGGGTGACGGTTCCGGCTTGAAGCTGTGCCACAAACTCTACGAGCTGAGAAATATCGGCATGACGGAAGGCAACGGTTTCGACTGGGGTGGTGGATCCTGCGGATTCGAGCCAGCCGTCGATGATGGGTCCATCGAGGTAAAGGTTTTGGATGTGGGTGACGATCGTGGTCAGTTCGGTTTGCCATGTCTCGACGATCGCCATGAGATCCTGAAGAATGACGCGGGAAAGGGCTGGGTTGGCGGCGTTGCGGTGGGGCGAGAGGCTAACGGTTTTGGGTTTTGGGAGGTGGAGATTTGAGGTGGGAGGTGTTGGGGTGTTGGGTGTTGGGGTGGGTGGGGTTGGAGTGGGGGATGAGGATTTGAGGTCGAAGGATAGGGCGAGGGTGGGACCGGATGGGATGGACGATCGAAGTGCGTCTTCGCGCTCAGCTAGGGGAGTTGACGCAAGGTTAGATGCCAGTTGTGGGGTCTGCTGAAGCCGATTAAGCGTTTGTTCGATGCGTTTGATCCCGGTTTTCATAAGAAGTCTTGCCTAAAATCCGTATTGTGCAGTGATTTGGATGCTTTCAGTGTTCTATTCTATACGGTGGTTTGAGATTGATACGAGAGAATTGAGGAGGGCGAGGATGGGGCGAGTGGTGCTGGTGACGGGGGCGGCGCGATCGGGGAAGAGTGAGTGGGCGGAGCGGCTGGCGCGGGAGTCGGGGAAGTCTGTGGTCTATGTGGCAACGGCGCAGCGATATCCGGATGATGCGGAGTGGGATGCGCGCATTGATGTCCATATTCAGCGGCGTCCGGCGGACTGGCGATCGCTAGAGGTGCCGATCGAGTTGGCGGAGGCGATCGACGGGGCGAGGTCGGGGGACATTTTGCTGGTGGATTCGCTGGGGACGTGGGTGGGAAATTTGTTGGATGAATCGGAGGTGGATTGGCGGTTGCGCTGTGAGGTTTTGGTGAGGCAGGTTCGCGCGAGTGATGCAGATGTTGTTTTTGTGGCGGAGGAGACGGGCTGGGGCGTGGTTCCGGCTTATCCCGTCGGGCGGTTGTTTCGCGATCGGTTGGGGCGATTGGTGCGGGTGATGGGACAGGTGGCGGGGGAGACGTTTTTGGTAGTGGCGGGGTTTGCGGTGGACTTGCGACGGGTGGGGAAGGCGATCGATTGAGTGACTAAAATCTGCGCATAAAACCGCTAAAATACTCTTACTGAGCATATACCCTGAATTCGACCTTTTATCTCCATGACCATCAGCCTCCCTCCTGAACTGCAAGCCCAGCTCCAAACCCTTGCCGATCGCCGTGGTGAAGACATCAATACGATCGTCCTCGAACTTCTGGCCCAAGGTCTGAATCCTAGTGCCCCTGAAACGCTCGGCTATTCGCGCAATTTTCTAGATCAGGTCATTGGCCAATGGGCAGGTTCGCCCCTCGAACGCGCAGCCCAAATGCCGTTGCAAACCCGTGAGCAAATCCAGTGGCCTATCTCCTAGATACCAACGCCTGCATCCGCTTACTTAATCCCGGCCCATCTACAGTTAAAACTCGCCTTCTATCCATTCCCGCCACCGAGATTTATCTATGTTCTATTGTTTATGCCGAACCTTGCTATGGGGCCTACAAAAGCCAGCAAATCAAGCGAAATAGCCAGCGTGTCGAACAATTTTTTCAACAATTTACCAGTCTTCCCTTTGAGCAGAGAGCTGGTAATCTAGCGGGGCGTATCCGCACTGAACTTGAATCTCAAGGACTCCCGATCGGCTCCAATGACTTACTGATTGCTGCTATTGCTATTGCCAATAATCTGGTCTTAGTCACCCACAACGTTCGCGAGTTTAGCCGTATTACTGACCTAAGTTACGAGGATTGGGAAGTTTAAAATCGGCTAGAGTTGAAGGACAAAGAGGACAAATGCACGACACCAGAACGTGAGTCAAGATTTTAACTTGACTTTACGACGGTAGATTAGGAGTTCGCCTTGGAGAATAGAAGGGGTCTGACGATCGATACGTTCAAATCTTCCTGACGTTTCCAGAAAGCGATAGAGATCTTCTCCGAACTCTGTGTTACCACCTTTTTTCGTTAAAGAAACATACGTTACCGAAGGCGATCGGACCAAGATAGTATAGGTAGACGCCAGTGATTTGTTTTTATAAGTTTGAATGTCGTCAAGATTATCTCGATTGAGATTAACTCCCGATGTTTCAAATAATTGAATATGCTCGAATTGAAACATGAGACTCAAATTTGTAGGGTTAAGAACGGAGGTCGATGCTGGAATGAAGATAGTTTGTCGATCGGTTTTCGATACAGATGGGTAGAACGATCGGAAAACTTGCACCACATTATCTAAAGATTGATTATATTTCGCGGCTTCTGCTGGGGGTAGAAGTGTAATTCCTCCTCCAATAAAGGGGAAGCTTCTCCATTGAAAGAAGATCAAACTAGAAATTATTGTTAGTCCTAAAATCGTATTTAGTGATCTAGAAACATATTTCTTAAGCCAATTATTCAAAAATTCTAGCCAATAAGCTAGAGCTAGGTAACTCAAAACTAAAAGAAGTGCTGTTACAATTAGTCCGAGGAAAGGAGATTTTGTACTGGGAATAGTTACTGAACCATAGGCGGAAATAAAAATTAGAATTGCCGCGAGTGAACGTCTAGCTTAGTCCCATTGCCTTCGGTAAACAACGGCAGCTAAGGTAACGACTAGCACCATAATATCCATCCAAAACCAAGCTCCCATCATCCATCCCCCCCGACCTGTTAAGTAATAGTTTAGGGTGTAATCAAGTGGGAAATTTGGTATCCATATGCCTCTATTAGGTCCAAATACGACAATTTGGATATAATTGATAATGTGCTTTAATCCACCGAATAAATAATAGGGACTAGCTAAGAGTAAACTTAAACTTAGCGATGCCATCATTGTATTTAATAGCTGACTGAGTGGCAATTTTTCTTGAGTTGCTTGGGCTTTTTCAACATGGATATTAGCAACGATCGCACAGAAAAGTGTAATAGCTGCAATTATTAGATTGATTGGGAAGATAGACGGTTTAGTCAGTAATGAGAAGGCTAATATACTACTTAAACCTAAATGGTACCGCCAAGAACTAAAGGAAAAATCAGGAGCCGATTTCCACTCCGTACGTAAAGCCACTGCAATGTAGAGCGCCATGATAATACTACAGGCAACATCAGGCCGAAACTCCATTATAAGATTTGCAGTCAGGGGATAGGTGAGGGCTGTAAGCGGTAAAAGCAACCGCTGATAAAGGGGTAATTTTGGGTCTAGCGTAATCAGTATGCTAACGTATTAGAATACGATATCAGAGATCCCTTATGCAACTGACTGTTACTCAACTCCTTGGCTTGCCGGG
>JAYUJY010000144.1:0-4832 GCA_043764895.1 Synechococcales cyanobacterium
TCTGGGTTTGTATCCGCATACAAAATAGCAGCGATTTGCTTTGCATGATAGTTCAACTGTTCTGATTGTTCTGGAGTCATGGCATCTTACTTTCAAGACGGCATCTTAATCCTGACGTATTTTCTTGAAATTAGCACTGAGTATTTCTACTCACTACAAAAGTGAGATACTCCCCAATAAAGTCATCCCCCCCGCCTGCACTTATCGTGTCCGATCCTCCCGCACGACCATCATAGATATTGCTTCCTTGGCCAAGACTTACTACGTCGTTTCCCGATCCGGTGATGACATAATCATTTCCTCCCTGGGTCGAAATTTTGTTGTTTCCTGCATCCGATCGAAGTTTCCACCCGATCGTATCTTGACCAAAAATAGGGTTATTCCCGATAGCAAGATAATCAACCCCCGCCAAAATGACGTTATCACTCTTCCCGCCAACCACCGTGTTGTCGCCTCCTAGGGCCTCAAACCATTCGGAGGCTTGAGTGCCTTGAAGCGTGACTCCATTGGCTTGGGCAACCCGTCTTTTGTAGGTTTTGCCACGGAATTCGATGATAGGCAGCATGATTTTTTCGCTCTTTCGATCGGTTGCCCTCAATGTATCGGACCCGATCGCCTCTCCGACTCGCCCCCAGGATTGATCTCTCAAAATTAGTCTAGACCGTTTGGTAGAGCGTATTTCGTTCGACAGGAGTACGTCCGATCGACTCGATCGCCCCCCGCAAATTTTCCACGCTCTGACAGGTGCCCCCGATCGCTCCAGCCATGCTCGTGATGTGCTCCTCCATCAGCGTCCCCCCAATGTCGTTACACCCCCACCGCAAGGACTCTGCGGCCCCGTCAAGGCCCAATTTGACCCAGCTTGGCTGATGATTCGGAATCCAATTCCCGAGATAAATCCGCGCCACGGCCATGAGTCGCAGGGCTTGATTGAGATCCGGCTGATCGCGACCCACTCGGCTCCGCAAGGGCCTAGGTGCATCTTGTCCAACGAACGGCAACAAAATAAATTCGGTAATCCCAATCGTCCCCGCCGCGTGCGATCGTTTTTGGATATTTCTCAATTGATCGAGGTGCTGAATCTGATGGCGGGGCGTTTCAATATGTCCCGACATCATCGTGCTAGTGGTCGGAAGGTTAAGACTGTGTGCCATTTCGACCACCTCGATCCAAGTTTGAGCATTTATTTTTTCTGGGCAAATCACCTGACGGACTCGATCGTCGAGCACTTCCGCCGCTGTTCCGGGGAGCGATCCGACTCCGGCATCCATCAATGATCGAATCACGTCTGCATAACTGAGTTGATCTTCGCGGGCGATGAATTGGATTTCCTGGGGCGAGAAGGCGTGAATATGAAGGTGAGGGAATTTTGATTTAATCGTGTTAACCAGTTCGATGTAATAGTCTAGTGATTTCCCGTTAATTTTTGCACCTAAATGCAATCCGCCCTGCATACAGATTTCGGTGGCCTGTTGCGATACGGCGTCCGTTGCTTTTTCCAATATTTTATCGAAGCCTAGCCAATACGCTCCGTCTTCTCCTTCGTCACGCCGAAACGCACAAAAACTACAGTGCTGTTCGCAAATATTGGTGTAGTTAATATTACGATTCACGATATAGCTCACTGCATCGCCTGATTGCTGATGACGCAAAAAATCTGCGGTGACTCGAATCGCTTCAATAGATGCAGGATCGATCGCCTCCAATAGGATCTGTCCTTCATCGGGCGTTAGATCGTGACCGTCTTTTGCTTTGCTCAGTGCTTTGCTCAGTGCAGAATTTATATTTACCATGACTCAATCTGCCCTAACCTAAATATGGAATATTTCTAAGCATCGTCGTCTAGATCAGATCTAGGCTTACTATCTTGACTCACCATTGAATAAATTGACCCTGTGAATTGAAGAACTGTCGTGAAATTCCAACGGTGATGAGTAGGGTGGTCAGTAGAGTTGCAAATAGTGACATGAAAAGAATAAGAAGCTGATAGGCTCCGGCTTGCAAGGGGTGAAATCCGGCCAGCAGTTCCCCTGCCATAAAGTTCGGCAACAAACCCAGTCCCAAAATCGTTAAGGCACTGAGCTGAGGCATGAGTGCCGATCGGATGGCCTGACGACGATAGGGTGCGATCGCGACATCGGGTCGTGCGCCCAAACTGAGCTGGGTTTCGACTTCGAGGCGATGGGCATTCAGGGTTTTGATCAACTGCGAGGCCGCGATCGCGCTACTGCTCATACTACTACTCACCAAAATACCCACTAGAGGCACCATCACTTGGGCAGCATACCAAGGTTTGACTGGAAAAACTAGCAGCGCAGTATAGCCGATCGTCACAAAGCTTCCAAGGGCCAAACTTCCGATAATAATCGGTAATAAGAATGGGATTTGTTCATTAATTTGATTGTAGGCAAGAATGCTGGAGATAATGAGAAGTAACGCAACTGCGATCAAAGTCGCGATCGCGGACTGAAGTGAAAAAACAACGGCGATCAAATAGCAAAAGACAATCATCTGAAGCACCGATCGACCGACCGCAATCAGAATGCTACCCGTCAGTCCCAGCCGCTGCCAAAGCGACAGTGCAATCGTCCCGGCCACTAATCCAAAACTTAACACCACCTGTTCTGCGGTTTCCATCATTCCCCTGTTTCCGATTTTATAATCCTAGGATAGTATTAGAGCAATCATCTTATTTCGTTCGTGGTGTTCAAATCTAGACTTTTAGCTTTCCATGAGGAACTTTCTCTATGATGACTCAGTTTAAGCCGTTCAAAACTCAGCGTAATCTTATTGCCGTGACGATCTCGGCGCTAACCCTGTGGACGTCTCTGTGGGGTCATCCAGAGATCGCCCGAGTTGAAGCACCTCGGCTAGCGAAACTCACCCCGAGCCAAACTGGCGTAGGTTCTATTGCTTTAGACAAATTGCCCTCAGAAGCGAAAGCTACGCTGAAACTGATTCAGAAGGGTGGACCATTCCCATTTCCGCAGAAGGATGGGACAGTGTTTCTTAATTTTGAGCGGCATCTTCCGAAAGCGCCGCGTGGGTACTACCGGGAATACACGGTCCCGACGCCGGGAGTGCGAACGCGGGGTGCGCGTCGAATTGTTGCTGGACAACGCAGCGAATACTACTACACCAGCGATCACTACAATACTTTTTCACGCATTCAGCTCTCTGGGACGATCAAACTCAAATCGATCGTGCCTTAGATCATGCCCTAACCCGTGTTTACGTAAAACTCTAATTCTTGGATTCAACTATGCGAGATCTAACTGTTCTTCCCACGATCGAATTTAAGATTGAACAGGCCGCTACAACGTCGGGTTTGTATGTGTCAACAGGGTCACGATCGACATTGCTGTCAGACATTGAACAATCCGGGTTTCGCTTATTTCATCTCAATGGCAAACGCATTATCGATCGATCGAGTTATTTCCAAGCTTTAGCGAATCTCTTCGAGTTTGGATCGCACTTCGGACAGAATTGGGATGCGTTGGCGGATTGTTTGACGGACTTTTCGTGGGGTGAGGACGATCGAATTGTAGTGGTATATTCTGACTATGAGCAATTTGCAATGGGCGATCCTGAGGCGTGGTCGATCGCGATGGAGATTTGGCAATCTAGCGTGGTGTTTTGGCAGGCGCAGGGAGTGAGACTGTCTATTGTCTTTCAGGTTGGCGGCGCGTAATAAGCCCTAGAGACGGCGAAGTCATCGCTGCCATCCTTAGACAGTGGCCTTGCATCGTTCAGACTCCGATCATCGGCTTTCTTCAATAGAGCTTGCTGTTCGGGAGTCATGCTAGAACGCCTTCGCGACGGAGGTTCATAAAAAACGGGGTTTGGGTTTCACTGAACTGACGATCGGGAGCAAAGGTGACTGAGATTAGGATTTCCCGATCGAGGCAGAGATCCGCAATGAAGGATGTGGTGCGATCGACTTCTGTGACGTAATCAAAAGCTGAGTTAAGTGTCACCAGAACGTCGATATCAGAGTTTATCGTTGCGTCTCCTCGGGCTTGCGATCCATAGAGGACAACTTTGGCTAGTCTATCACCGTAAAGGGTCTCAAGATGCTAGCGGAGAGTTGTGAGAATTTCGCTGAGGTGAGGATGACGCATGGGATAATTAATAACTGATGTATTAGCCATAGCGGAAATGCCATCGATCGGCATGAAATCATCGTCCCAGATTTTGACTGAAAGGGGATAAATCGATTATTCTATGGGAGAGTGATTCGAGAGGCAGTGGGTAGATGCATCAATATAATAGGCTTTAGAAGGTTGATTGATACCAATAAATCTTGCTCGAACCTCAAGAAATCAGTCGAAATACTTAGCCTTTTTAATAAAACTGTTAAAATTAAATTAGAGTAAGATTAAAACAAATCTATGAAAATCACTGATTCACATGAAAATCTTCTAAAGCTTTTTCAGGAAAAAGAAGCGAAAGGCCATCTAGTTTCCTTAGAAGAGGTTTTAGAAGCCAGCAATTGGAAAGAAACAACGTTTGCAACTTACTACGGTAAAGGACAGCTTGCTGAGTTCTTAAATGAAGCTAGTAAGGGATTGTATGAAGTCTCAAATACTCTGGGGATTTCAGTTCAGGATTTTGCAAAACTGCTTTCGCAAAGTAAAAATAGAAGAGATTTAGGTCATAACTGCAAATCAAAATTATCCAAAGCTCTGTTAAGAAAATCTAGAGAAAATATGTTACTAGCACTAGAGCTTTACAACAACAGTCCGGACAGATTTGAGGTGGGTCAAGCTCTGAGAGAGCCGTATTCTAGGAGCTTTTGGTAGTTTGGATTTAATTTAATCAAAGTCGAGTCC
>JAYUJY010000145.1:0-1342 GCA_043764895.1 Synechococcales cyanobacterium
GGAACCGGGGTCAGCATTGAGGTGGATCATTTCGACAAGGTGTACGGCATTTTCAAAGGCATCCTCACCGACAGCGACGCCGCCCAAGCCCTAAACCGCGTCCGTGCCAACGTTCCCCGCATCATCTGGGCCGCAGAGAAAGGCGGCGACCCCACCCGACTCCACGCCAGCCCCAACCCCCGCGTCATTCAGCGCGCCATCCGCCAACGCAACTCCGCCAACGCCCACTTACTCCGATCGCAACTCGGCTACAAACTCTTCCCCATGGAACGCGAAGACGACCTCCGCAGAAGCGATCCCAGCATCGATCTCTACTGCAACCTCCTGGCCCAAGACAATGCCTCCCACCTGGCCTTCAACGCCTCCCTCAAGGCCCGCCTCCTTCACGAGGGTAGTGTCGTCGAGTCTGTTGTCCCCGCAGGTCACACGAGCGATTTTGCGGCGGCCATGCGCGACATCAGCAAGTTGATCACGAAAAAAGATGCTGAAGCGATCGCCGCTGCCCGTCCGCTCACCGAATTTGAAGTCGAGGTGTTGAAATATCAAGATGCTCGAACCAAAGACGACCAAGACGCCCTCGAAAAACTCGCCATCCAAGCCTTCTTCTGCAAAACGGAAATCACCCCCGAAGACGTGCTGTTCTACCACAAGCATCACAGTCAAATCCGCCAGCTCGAAGCCCTGCTCTACGGCTGCGAAGTTTCCATCAAACGCGACCAAACCGAACTCGATGCGCAATTGCAGTGGGGATCGCTCCTCACGCCGTGGGATTTGACCGGGCACGAACTTAAACGCACCGTCAGAGATAAATTGGGCCTCTCACAATTCCTGAGCCTCAACCGATCGTGGACCCAAGCCGAAAGCGAAGAAATCGCCAACCTCGCCCGAACCTATCGCAAAGACCTGAAAATCTATCTCAACCTGACCATCCCCGAAAAAGCGGACAACAACTGGATCCTCGCCCAGCTTCTTCACCAAATCGGCCTTCGCACCCAATCCCGCCAAAAAGGACGACGGGGCGAACAGCAATCCGTTTATTCTCTGGAACCGGAACATTTTGCGATCGTCGCGGAGATTCTTCAGCACCGCCAGGAATTTAGGCTAGAACAACGGGCCAATATCGAACTTCCTCAGTTCACAGAACCCAATACCCATCTAGAATCCAACGGTATCGACCCAGTATCGAACCCCGCCCATCTATATCCCACAGACCAGGGTCCATACGAAGCCGATCCGCCTCCACCCCCGGATCCAAACCACAGTGCGATCGTCCCCATTCCGCCCGTCAATTCCAATTTGGTATCCCCACAAATAAAAGCACCGTCCTTCCAAGAATGGGTCT
>JAYUJY010000146.1:0-23130 GCA_043764895.1 Synechococcales cyanobacterium
AGGTATGAATCTATCAAACCAAGTTCTTAGAAAGTTCATCTAGCTTAAGTCCTAGTTTGGAAAATAAAATTATTCATACCTATTTTCAGCAACGCCTAAGTCGTCATTCAGATCATCCTCAAATTCATGATTCATAGAACCTCCTGACAACTCACGCCTGATTAACTTTAGAATATCCGATCGAAACCCTACGCGCTAAAGTACTTAGCCGCTGAGTGATAAATTGCGAACGCGGTTGTGGATTGTTCAGAGTAAAGTTGTTCGCTCTAATCGTTCACGGAGTGTCTCTGTAAAGAGAATCGCTAACAATATCTGATAGAGAATTATAATCTCGTTTACCCCGCCATCACCAAGGCTTCGATCGTCAAGATTTCCTGCAACATTTCTTCAACCTGAAGGACGGCAAACTTGGGGAGCTGTTGGCGATCGAGCCAGTGGTAAGCGAGTTGCTTGGCTTGGAAATAGTTTTTGGCTTTGAAGGAGAGGGCGTTCACGGAGTGTCTCGGAAGAGAATCGAACTGACGACGGTAATGCCTAAGGTTCACGGTTCGTCGGAGGCGATGTAGTTGATGGCTTGGATTTCGGCGGCGGCGGCGATCGCATAATTTTGTTGGGCGGCTTCGAGTTCTCCTTGACGATGGAGGATTTCGGCAAGGCTGGCAAATTTTTCACTGCGCTGATGATGCTCTATCCAACTCATGTTCAGTCCTCCAAGGTTTGAATTAGGATGAGTGAGGCTTTGAATCCGACGACGACGGCAATGGCGGGTAAGAGGCTGTTTCCAAGTTTGGCTTGCTTGAGTTTGACCTTCAGGCGTCGTCTCACTTCTAGTGTAGCAAGGTCAGTTCTAGAGATCTCTAGCCGATAGCAATTTTCTAATTTTCTCGTGGTTCCGTTGAGTGGCTCAATGTAGTAGTCTGCGCCTGTGAAGGTTTCGGCACGACGGACGGCGTAAAATCCTCGGCTCTGTTCGATCGCTGCCAAGGCAACAGCATAAGCGCCAGATTCGGTGGTGTCGGTGGTGTTTGCCCATGCCATTCGGGTTTGGGGCGATGGTGGATCCCAGAGAAGTGTGACAGTGATGGATTCGTGATCGTCTTCTAGCTCGAAGTCTGTGGGCGTTCCATGATGACGGCTCAGACAGACGGCGGCGGCTTCTGTGTAAGTTGCTGCGATCGCTAGAGTTAAACCGGGATGGCGACGATCGAGGGCTGCGATCGGTAAGACGGGATGGCTCATGAATACAATTACAACAATGCCAAATACTAATGCTGAGAGAATGATATCTGGAATTGTGCTGATCGCATTTCCCCACGCTATTTGGGTTTAGGACGATCGCATTTCCAAAGAAGGGCGATCTCTTGGTCATGGGATGTGCGATCGTGCATCACTGGCTTGTCATGATGACGTATCTATCAACAATTTCACGACTTCTTCTAGGACTTCTATGAGTTTTGGTTTATCACAGCCAATGACATTATCTGGCAGGTGTTTATGGTGGGGAAAGGTTGGCAAATCAGGAAAGTGGGGTGTGCTGTCGTAGCGAAAAATGAGGTTATTCTGGCTGTCTTGAAAGTGGTAACGATAGTCGAGAAATGTCATCTGGTGATTGCGAATGACCATCGCCTCACTCACGGATAATAAATATCGGAGTTCAAACCGAAGTCTGAGCTTGAGATTGGCGCGATCAACACTGACAATCACGGCATTGAATTGCTCGACATAGAGATTGGGAATGCTGATGAGTCTTTGTTCGATGTCGTTGAAGTAGTCGAGGAAGAGATCACGCGACATAGTGAAGCTTACTTTCTACGTCTTGGTGAAGGGCGAGATAGTGCTGATATTGGTTTGCCCATTCAATGAAATCTTCGTCATCGGAGGTCTTGCCTTGGCTGTACTGGGTAAAAAACTCTTCGGAGTCCATGTGGTACTGGGTTTCGTAGTTGCTTAGTTGTTTGACGATCGCAATCAACGCGTCTAAGGGAGAGGTGTATTCAATGATCTGTTTTCGCATTGGGGCCTCCGATCGGTGTGGTCTCTATTTTACGCGATCGAACTCCCATGAGGATCACCGCTAAGGCACAAGTGTAAGTGCTGGATTCAGTGGGGTCGATCGTATTTCCCCACGCCATTTGGGTTTAGGACGATCGATTCGTCATGGGAGGTGCGATCGAAGTTGAGGGAATGGATAACGGTTTCAAATTACTTATTCTCTAGAATAAATGTAAAGACTGTGATTTAAAGCGATAACAAAACTTCGTCCCGTTTCGGAAAACCCAAAAGCCCGGATTTCGTAATCTTGCTCGACTTGGACGCAAGAACTGTGGTTTTCATAAATTGAAGCGCTCGGCGGGCATAGAATAACGCGATAATCTGGCCAAGTAGGAGCAATTGACTCAAGGCTCCATCCATCTTGAGTCATTTTGATCAAACCACCACCATATAATCCAGCCAAATGGACAGGTTGATTACCAAGTAAATCAATCCCCAAGGCTGATAATTTTTCCCAACTATACCAAGATGAATCATCGCCATAGTCGCGTGCGACCTTCATACCAGTAAGACAGTCGAATAATCCACGTCCATTTGAAGAAACAACAAGTAGTACGTCTAAGTTTTCTGCAAACCCAACCATTTCTAAACCGCCAATAGCATGTAGTGCTACTTGTCTCCACGGTGCTAACGGCGGTTGTGTTTCCATCGCTTGAATCTTCCGCCTGAGTCTAACAATAGGGTCTGTATTCACAGCTCTCCAAGTATTATTTTTATAATCACTCCACCGGAACTCTCTGCTTCTGCCGTTGGGCGATCGTAAAGATCCCTCTCAATCATCGATCGGCAAAATCCGTATTCGCAAACGAGATCGATCGATCGTTACCAAAGCCCCTACCGCCAATTGCTCCTCAACCTGACGCAATGCTGAAATCACGACATCTCCGATCGCATCAGGAAGTAAATCCTGATTGCGAACTTGAGCGACACTGGGCAACTATGATTTCGTAATCGCTAACAAGGTTCCAAAATCCAGATCGTTCGTAAACACGATGTAGCCGTAAGTTTGGGCATAGCTCATGATGACCCGATCGATTGCAGCCGGATCACCGATCGTAGACCAATGGACTGCTTCTATGCCTGCATCCATCAAGGCACTTGCCCAAAGCGGCGACAAATTCATGTCGATCAAAATTTTCATGCCGACACCAAAGGCACCTCGATCTCCTCAGCTCGCCAAGCCGCATAACTCAGCGATTCATAAATATCAGCAGACTCTAAATAAGGATAAGCCAGCAAAATCTCTTCTGGCGATCGTCCGACTGCCATAAGTCCCACGATCGTCCCAACCGTAACCCGCAATCCTCGAATACAAGGCTTACCACCCATGACTTCAGGATTAAACGTAATTCTAGATAGAACGTGCATAGTATGCGTCAGGTAAATAGTTTCTTTAGTTTAGCGTAGACGATCGCACCCTCCCAATCACTCCATCGGAACCGTTTGCTTCTGCCGTTGGGCGATCGTCAACAACAGTCTCAACGCCTCATTAACCGATTCAGCCGTCGGAAAGGCATCCGCAACGTCTGGATCTAAGAGGATGATATTAGTACCCGATCGATAGCGATCGACATACTTACCTTTCACGCCACCCGTCATATTGGCAAAGTCATAATTGGGGAGTAAATCATCCTCTAGCTCATTCTCAAAATCCTTGTTCATAGAACCTCCGTTCTGAGCGGTTTGCGATACGGGCACTGATAATTCGGGTTACTCCGTCACGATCGGTATGCGATACTACCAGGAGATTCCCGACACCGGATACCCCAATCATAACGTACCGACTCTCTCCGATCGAGTGCTCGGGGTCCGGAAAAGTTGTCGCTAAGTCATCATCGAAAACTGTGGAAGCTTCCGAGAAGGAAACGTCATGCTTTCTCAGATTAATTTTCGCCTTGTCCGGATTCCAAGCAAACTTCATTTCAAATCAAACCTACGCGCTAAAGTGCTTCGCGGCGGGGTGATAAATCGCGAACGCCGTTGTGGATTGTTCAGGGTAGAGTTGTTCGCTCTCATCGATCGCTCAACTGTTACCGTCTGCTTATGCCGTTGAACGATCTCAGAGAACGACATTAGTACCCGATCGGGATCTTGAACATCCCATTCTCAAGTTTCTGCTTCATTGTAGATTAAGCCGCAATAGCGATCGGAGTTCGCTTATGAGCTTTGAGAGGTGTAGAAATGATCTTTCGATCGCTTATGGACTGCTTTTTCTGTAAATCATCACAAATCGCCTGGAGATCATAATTGAATGCCTGGGCGTGCTCCTCCCGAAAAGTATAAATTTCGGATAGAATGTCGTTTTGTAATAACATCATCACACTTCCATGAGTTCGTAAGGTGTACAGATGGTGCGCAACTCGTATCCAGACTCTAGGCTGAGGTAAGCTAGTTTTTTTTGAATCTGGGCATTTGCAATATGCTTACAGTTCCATGTTAACAGGTAGTCCAATCCGTAAACAGTTGCTGCTGCAATGTGCAGTGAATCATCGGCAGCTTTGGGAGGAAGATTGCTTTGACTCAGAAACTTGGCGGCAAGCTGCTGCACCTCTAAATTAACCGCAAGAAGGGGAAAATCTTGAACGAGTTCTAACCGTTGAGCCGCAATCTCCGCGTCACCTCTCGCAATTTCATCTAGGACGACTTGAGAAAGATAAACATCGAACTTAGGACGACGGTTCTGCCACCATTGACGTGTCGCTTCCACGTTTGCCATCAAAATCAAATTGTTACTCGATCGGGCTGTGAGATATCCGAAAATGCTGGTTTCGACGTAGACGCTTTCATTCATATCAACCCTCTTATCTAACCAAAAACTGCACTGTGGCAACCATCACGGACGATCGCCACAGTGTCTCAATCCCTATGCGCTAAAGTACTTCGCCGCTGGGTGATAAATTGCGAATGCCGTCGTAGATTGTTCGGGGTAGAGTTGTTCGCTCTCATCGATCGTCATCCCAATGCGATCGACCCCCAACAACGCCAATTGCGGCACCTGATCCATCACCGTCGGGCAAGCGGGATAACCAAAGCTATAGCGTGAACCTTGATAACGTTGCGCTAACATATCGCGAATATTATCGGGTTCGAGATCGCCGTAACCTAGCTCTTTGCGCATTCTGGCGTGGGACCATTCGGCTAAGGCTTCGGCAAGCTGTACTGCCATCCCGTGGAAATAGAAATAGTCGATCGAAGTCCCGATAGTCCTTTCACCCCGCCATCACCAAGGCTTCGATTGTCAAGATTTCCCGTAACATTTCTTCAACTTGAACGACAGCAAACTTGGGAAGTTGTTGGCGATCGAGCCAGTGGTAAGCGAGTTGTTTTGCCTGGAAATAGTCTTTGGCTTTGAAGGAGAGGGCGTTCACGGAGTGTCTCGGAAGAGAATCGAACTGACGACGGTAATGCCTAAGGTTCGCGCTTCGTCGGGGGCGATGTAGTTGATGGATTGGATTTCGGCGGCGGCGGCGATGACCTACGGTCGGTCGTAGACCATCGTGTAGTTTTGTTGGGAAGCTTCGAGTTCGCCTTGACGATGGAGGATTTCGGCAAGGCTGGCAAATTCTTCACTGCGCTGATGATGCTCTATCCAACTCATACTTAGTCCTCCAGGGTTTGAATTTCGCGTATGCCTCAAGAAGCTTCTAAAAGTTCATCTATGTCAATCGATGGGTGATTAGGAAGATCGATGACGAGACGCAAGTCTCCACCCATTTCGCGGAGTACATTTCTTAGCATTAAGAGATGCAAATCGGATTGACGTTCGAGATTCAGAAGATCTTCTTTAGGAAGCTGTAAACGCTCGACCATTTTGTCCTGTGCTAAGGTCCGCGCTACTTTTAAGTCTTGGCGAAGTTGTTCATCAGCAATGAGTTCAGCCGATCGGGCTTTGATTTTTTGACGGCGATCGAGGGGAAGGTCATTCAGAATTTGTTGAAGGGAAACGGTCATGGCTAGTTCTCCTCTAAGTCTTGAAGATGTTGTTTAAACCGATCGTCTGCTTTTTTGATTAGGGTCTGGTAAAAGCGTTTTTGATTCACTCCGGCTTTATCGCCTGTGACTAAGAGAATTGCACGGCGTCTTACGTCAAAGGCAAAGGCAAGTCGCCACACGCCATCGTTTACGTCAAATCGTAGCTCTTTCATGTTTTTGTACTTGGAGCCGTTGAGGGTGTCTACGTTGGGACGACCTAGGGAGGGTCCAAATTGTTCTAGTACTCCAATTCTAGACAAGATTTCATCTTGAACCTCCTGAGGCAAGACTTGAAATTCGGGGACAAACAGTAGATGAAATTCGACGTTCCAATTCATAGCCTCTATTGTAGCCAATCTTGTGATTCCAGGATACCTGCTATCAGATCACCTTCAAGGCACAGACACAAGCGCTAGACTCGGCAGCATCGATCGCATTTCCCCATGCCATTCGGGTTTAGGACGATCGCATCTCCCAGAGAAGGGCGATCGATTGGCCATGGGATGTGCGATCGTGCGTCTGTGGGTTGTCATGATGACGGCTTAGACAGACGGCGGTGGCTTCTGTGTAGGCGGCGACGATCGAGGGCTGCGATCGGTAAAACGGGATGACGTGCCGACATAAACTCTAATTTCTAGAGTCTCTAAATATAGCGATGCTAAACTGCTTGCTTAAGTGGTTATTTCCCAATCCCAGTGAGTAATCTAAACCCTTTTGGAAAATCTAGATTACTTGCGTTATTTTTATATTCTGTATCAAACTCAGAAAATATCAAGACCTATACAAATTCTATAGCCCTAATTTTCTGAATGACGCTTTCAAGATTTGTTTTGGTTGATTCTAACAAGCTAAATGACGGTTGAATTGATTCACTCTGAAGATTTTCTGAGAAACTATCTAACTTTTGTAAATTTTCTTTAGAATTGGCAAAATATTCAGACGACATTTCTGCACTTATTCTTACGATCTCAGAATACGCTCTACACAATTCATTGTAATTACATAGGCACAGTCCTAATTCCCTATGGAAATCTTGTCTTTGAGCGAGCCAATTTTTACGAGGTTCAGAGATTAGTACATTAACCCACAAATCAATTATGAGCTTTTCATCCAAATGCATGAAACTATTCATATTACCTATTGATTCATTGATTATACTTGAATATTCAGTACGTAATCGACTGAGTATGTCCTTCTCGCGCTGTCTAATATTTTTCGGGAAATCAGTTGCCACTTTTTCAAGCCAAGAGCCAATAGGAATACTAACTAAATTAATAAAAAGACCAGAAATAACTACAGCACCCCAATTATTAGCAAAATCAATCTTTGAAAGATAAAAGCAGATCACATACAATACAGTGCTTGCGACACAAGTACTACCGATGAACGTTCGGATTCTTCGGGAACGCTCTATCTTCATCTCTTCAACATCCAATTTCCATTCCTCAGAGAACTTTATTACGAGATCAGAAATCTTACAGTTTAAAATCTCTTGCATTTCTTTTAGGGCAGAATCTATATTATCAAATAAATTCTTCTTCGTAGAAGAAATAGCGGATTTCTTGTATATTTCCGAAGCAGGAATATCAGAAGTCATCAAGGATCTAGTTGCCGATAGTTTTTTGATTTTGAGGTGCAATTCATCGGCCCTAGCTGTCAAATTACTAAGATCTCTGAACGAATCACTTAAGATCTTCCCATTGCTTGGGAATAAACATTCTTGCGACTCATATTTTATAGCTAATTTCCGAGACTCTGTTAATTCATTAGCTTCCAAATAATCCATTTGAGAACCAAGTCCAAGCTTTGATATGGCCTCTTTTGCCCCAAGTGAGAATATCCCAGTACGATATACAGCTATAGCATCAAAATAGTTGTCAAAGTCTTTGCCCAATGCATTAACTGCATCATCAATAATGCCTTTAAAATTCCTTAAAGGAGTCTGGTTTAGAAGATTTTTTTGCAGAGACTCTAGATTCTTATTGAGATCATTATAATACTCTATTAGTTTTTCATCTAAATCTCGCACTGCCGATAAGGAATTACCCATGGAGAAAGTTGATGGTAACAAGTCAATATTTTCTATCAGTTTATCTTTAGATATGTGTTTGAATTCTAATAATAAAGACTTCAAAATTTCTATATTTTCTAAGGAAGAAAGGCTATCTATGGCGTTTCTGCTGTCAGAACTCAGTTTCCTTACTTGAGATATTAATCCTGAACTAATTGCTTCTTTAATTTCATTCTGCTTCTCAAGTCCTAATGTTTGTAATTCAAACTCAAAAGGTTTTTTCTGTCGTGAATTGATCATATCAATCAGATCAGGGAAGTTAAATTCTGAAAATATTTTCTCAGCATTCAAATTCGATCTTATATCATTAAGCTCTCGATGTTTCTCATTCCATGATTGCGTTAAATTATTGTTTGCAACTTGAATTTTACCTCTAAATCTATTGATATTTAGATCGGCACCATTTAAGATCCCAGACAAAAATGTTAATTTATTTTGGAGAAATGTGCAGAAAAAATCCTGGAGTTTTTCTGCACTTAGTCGAAAATACATGATTTTATGACTATGTATATTGATCTGTGCGCTAACATTAGATTGATTTGCAAAATTGATAATAGTTTCACGAATTGAATTGAGATTGTAGTTATCTTCATTGTCAATAAGTATAAAACTCTCTGGATTAATATCTACAGAGTCTTTAAACAATGATCGGACTCTTTGACCTAACTCATTGAGGAACTCTTGAGCCTTAGCACTATCAAAATTGTTTTGACTAACCACCATTGTTCTATCTTTTCTAAATTCATCCGCGCGTGTTATTACAAATTTAATTGGAATGAACGGTAATTCTGAAGACTTCTCCTTAAGTAATGAGATATCCGCACTACCCAGAGCAGAGGTCGAGGAGAAAAAATATACTATCAGATCACACATGGGTAAAAAATCTTGTGCAATGGCATGTACAAGAATCGGATCACCAGTACCTGGAGTATCTGCAATGACTACATTTTCAAGGAAATCACTTTCTATAAAAGATGATCGAATGGAAACTAAACTCTCTTTGGTAATGTTTAGAAGTGAATCACGGTTTTTATCATGTGTAATGAGTGTAATTGACTGATCAACGGGATTCAAGGCTACTCTTCTTGAGTTTTTAGAGTTTTTCTCTAGATTTAGTAGCGAATTAATAGTACTAGATTTGCCAGTTGAAAAATGTCCCATGAAACCAACATACACAAGATTCTTTTCTCTCTCTGTATACTGAGTTAAAATCAATTTTAGACGTGAAAGTAAATCGCTGTATTTACTTGTCTCGGCATTTCGGTCTAATTCAAGAGACTCCCTGACAATTTTATCCTGCAAGTATTCTTCTAACTTCTGAATTCCTGCAAGGATTGATTCACATTGAATATTAGTTGCCATAAATTTGGATGTATGTATTTATACACGAACATTATGGCATATTCAAAGGAAAGTAACTCCTAATCTACATGGTCTACGAAATTTCATCTTAATAATGTTGAGTATCAGGTATTCAAAGTGACTTTAACTATAGAATACATCTATTACCAATTATGCAAATGATTTTGATGTAGTCGATCTCTGAGGACGACGTTGGTGCCCGATCGTCCCTCAAGCATCAGACGAAGGATCGATCGTATCAGGATTTTTTAGCGATTTTTTCTCATCTGAGGCGAGACGACGTTCCACCTTTCTCACATCTTCTGCCACAGGTAACGACTCAGGACGAATTCCGCGTGTCAGCAACGTATCCCGAACCGCTTGATTGTTCGTAATGTGTTCATCAGAAATCGCGCGTTCAGTCCCGAGATTATTTTCCCTCGTATTAAAAATTGTAATCTCCGTCGCAAAATCTTTCGCCTTCAAAATGATCGTCGGGGCAAAATCTGCCAAGGGACGATTATCAGGGACTTTCCACTGAGCCTTCATCGCCTGAGTCGTTTTCCCGAAAAGTGCTTGGTCGCCCTTGCTCCGAATTAACGCAAAATCTTGATTGCCACCTGTTTGCTCATAAATCACCTGAGACAATTCCTTCTCTGTCGCCGTTAATTTCTTCCGCGCCGAAACCCTCTCAGCTTCTAACAGCCGTTGTTCAATCAGCTCTGCCCGCCGCGTCTGCATCGCAAAATAAGTCTGGGCAAACGCAATTTCCTGCTTTCTCGGATCTCCGTTTTGGGCGATCAGATAGCAGGCGTAGCGAGTGAGCATAATGTCATCGACCTGACGCTGGCCCCCAGAGCCAAGACCGACCATTTTGTTGACGTCAACAAAATGGTCGGAAATCATGTGGTTAGAGACTTCACAAGCCGTTTTTGCCTTTGTAATTACTGCCGTAAAGTTACGCCATTCTGAATAGCCCAGAAGATGCTGAATGTCGCGAGCGAGCCAATATTCGATGCCATTCTCGGTTTGTTGGGCATGGGCTTCAAAGGTCTCAGTTAAGGTGTGAATGGTGTCGCTTTGCATTTATATTCACTGCAAGTAGATTTCTGATTTTTTGACAATGCACTGTGGCAACCATCACGGACGATCGCCACAGTGCCTCAATCCCTACGCACTAAAGTACTTCGCCGCTGGGTGATAAATTGCGAACGCCGTTGTGGATTGTTCGGGGTAGAGTTGTTCGCTCTCATCGATCGTCATTCCAATGCGATCGACCCCCAACAAAGCCAATTGCGGCACCTGATCCATCACCGTCGGACAAGCGGGATAACCAAAGCTATAGCGTGAACCTTGATAACGTTGCGCCAACATATCGCGAATATTATCGGGTTCGAGATCGCCGTAGCCTAGCTCTTTGCGCATTCTGGCGTGGGACCATTCGGCTAAGGCTTCGGCAAGTTGCACCGCCATCCCGTGGAAGTAGAGATAGTCGGTGTAGCTGTTTGATTTGTAGAGTTCCTGCGCTTTTTGGGAGGCGACTTCGCCCATGGTTACGGCTTGCATGGGTAGTACGTCGAATACGTCCTGTTCGATCGGACGAATGAAATCCGACAGGCAAAGGCGACGCATGGACTTCTGGCGGGGGAAGGTCCAGGTGACGAAGGGTTTTGCGGTTTTGGGGGTTAAGCCTTGTTCAATGACGCTGGGTTCGTAGACGTGGATGGAGTTTCCTTCGGCGGCACAGGGGAAGTAGCCGTAGACCAGCGTTGGGTCGAGCCATTCCTCATCGCGGAGTTTTTGTTTCCAGGTGGCGAGGACGGGATGGACTTTTTCGGCGAGGAAGGCGTCGTATTCTTCGCGGGTTTGGTCTTTGGGTTTGCGGAATTGCCATTGGCCTGCGATCAACGCTTGCAAGTCCATATGCCAGAAGAGATCTTCGAGATCTAAGTCGGCGGCGCGGATGACTTGAGTTCCCCAGAATGGCGGGGTCGGGCGCGGTACGTCAATGTCTACGGCTTCCGATCGCACCAAATCAATCACGTCGGGTTTGTCCGATTTTTCAACAGGCGGACCGTTGAGTTCGAGTTCCGCTTGTTCGATCGCTTTTTTGCCCTTTTGGTTGAACTGCGCGAAGTCTCCGATGAAGCCTTCGGTGTCTACCCACGCCTCGGCTTTTTTCGCAGGCATATAGTTGTCCATGAAGATGAGATCCGCGAACGCATCTTTGCCGTAGATCACTTGACCGTTGTACGCATCTTGGCAATCGGCGTAGACGAATTTGGGCGTAAGGGCCGCGCCGCCGAGGATGACGGGGACGCTGATACCCCGATCGTTGAATACATTCAGGTTCTCTTTCATGAATGCTGTGGACTTCACGAGCAAACCACTCATGGCAATGCAATCGGGTTTGTGCTCTTCGTAGGCATCAACGATCGCATCAACGGATTGTTTAATGCCAAGATTAATGACTTTGTAGCCGTTGTTGGTGAGGATAATGTCAACGAGATTTTTACCAATATCGTGAACATCGCCTCTCACGGTTGCGATTAGGAATTTGCCCTTACCGGAATCGTCTTGACCTTCGACTTTTTCCATGAGTGGTTCAAGGAATGCAACGGCGTACTTCATGGTTTCAGCAGACTGAAGCACAAACGGCAGTTGCATTTGACCCGAACCAAACAACACGCCGACCACTTTCATGCCGTCCAACAAGAATGTATTGATAATTGCTAGCGGTTCATGACCTGCTTCTAACCCGACTTTCAATGCGTCTTCTAAACCAATCCGTTCTCCGTCGATAATGTGTTGCTTTAAGCGTTCTTCGATCGGTAAATCTGCCAACGTCGCACCCGATCGCGCATCTTTCGCCGTGACACCTGCAAAGAGCTTCGTGAGAGCTGTCAATGGGTCATAGATACAAATCCCATCAGCATCAAATTCGCGCCGATCGTAAATCAAATCCAAGCACACTTTTTGTTGCTCTTCAGTGATTTTAGAAATCGGCAAAATCTTCGCGGCTGAGACGATCGAACCATCCATTCCTACTTTCGTTGCTTCGTGCAGGAAGATAGAGTTTAAGGTAATCCGGGTCGCAGGACTGAGACCAAAGGATACGTTCGACACACCCAACATGAAATGTACGCCGGGAAGGGCTTCGCGAATCATCCGAATGGAATCTATGGTTGCTTTAGCATTTTTGCGATCTTCTTCAATTCCGGTCGAAATCGGCAGCGCCAAAGTGTCATAGAAAATCTCATGCGCCGGAAGCCCAAACTCTAAAGCATGACGGTACGCACGTTGGGCGATGGCAAACTTTTGGTCAGCCGTTCGGGCCATTCCATCTTCATCAATGCAACCAATCACAACCCCCGCGCCGTACTCTTTTGCAAGTTCTAGTACTTTCAGGAATCTCTCATCGCCGTCTTCATAGTTAGTCGAGTTTAGAATGCATTTCCCCCCCGCAACTTTAAGCCCAGCTTCCATTTTGGTCCACTCAGTGGAATCCAACATCAATGGCAATGTGGTATTTGTCACCAGCCGAGACACGAGTTCCTTCATGTCACGTTCACCATCGCGCCCGACATAATCCACATTCACATCCAAAATGTGCGCGCCTTCTTTGACCTGCGACTTCGCGATCGCCACCAGCCCATCCCAATCATCTTCCGCCAACAAATCCCGAACCTTCTTCGAGCCACTCGCATTCAACCGTTCGCCCACAATCAAGAACGAGTTTTCCTGTTCATAGGGTTGCGCCGAATAAATAGATGCCGCTGAAGGCACATAGTTCATCGCGGGACGGACTGCATTGGCCGCATCCCCACCTGCAAGCAGAGACGGACGGATCGATCGTGCCTTCGGGGTCATCTCCGCCGCGAGTTCGGCCAATGCCTTGATGTGCGACGGACGGGTGCCACAACAGCCGCCGATCACCTGCACGCCCATGTCTTCAATGAATCGGTGCAGCGCCATGCGCATTTCCATCGGTGTCAGCTTGTAATGCGCGTGACCGCCAATGTTTTCGGGCAACCCGGCGTTGGGAATACAAGACACCACAAAGGGCGCATTTTCGGTCAAATACTTGATATGTTCCGCCATGCGATCGGGACCCGTCGCACAGTTCAGCCCGAGAATATCGATCGGGAACGGTTCCAAAATTGACAATACTCCCGAAATATCGGTCCCGACCAGCATTGTGCCTTGGACTTCCATCGTCACCGACACCATTAGCGCCCGTCGTTCGCCCTTTTTCGCAAACACCGCTTCGATCGCATTCAGCGCCGCCTTAATTTGCAACACATCCTGGCAGGTCTCGACGAGGAACAAATCCACACCACCATCAAACAAACCCTCAGCCTGCACGGTGAAGGATTCTTTCAGCTCGTCATAAGTCACATGCCCGAGGGTCGGAAGCTTAGTCCCAGGCCCGATCGAACCTGCCACAAAACGCGGTTTTTCTGGAGTCGAAAATTTGTCGGCGCATGTTCTGGCGAGTTCCGCCGATCGCTTACTCAAATCGTACGCCATATCCTGCAAGCCATACTCCGCCAGCACCAAGGGGCTGCTCCCAAAGCTGTCGGTCTCAATGACATCTGCCCCCGCCGCCAGAAAATCCTCGTGGACTTTAGCGATCGCATCGGGTTTGGTGTGGATCAAGTACTCGTTGCACCCTTCATATTCTTCGCCACCAAAATCTTCAAGACTGAGATCCTGCGATTGAATATTGGTTCCCATTGCGCCATCGAAGACGAGGACGGGACGCTGCGGGCTGTGTAAACGTTCGAGGAAGAGGCTTTTCATAGTGGGCAAAGTTTAACGCGACTGCGGTTTGCGTAGGGGTAAGTGAATCGGCAGAACTTCAAGGGTTCCCCGTGTTTATACTGTAGAGCGAAGTATTCTCTGAGAAAAGGGTTCAGTCCTAGCCTTACAGAAACTACACACTCTCAGCCTCCATTACTGTGACACATTCGATCGGATAACTCCAGAGTTCTCCCTCCCGCGTCTAATCTCGCGCCGAGAACGCGGCTTCTGATAGGATGAGACCTACAATCTGTACTCATTCCCCGCACCCCCAAACCCTAACCTCATGGCAAAATACCAGCGTCCCGACGGCATCGCACCTCATGGTGGCGAACTCATCAACCGCATCGCCAGCAAAGACCAAAAAGCGGACTTGCTCAACAAATCAGACGGACAGCCTACCATCGGTCTCGACGATCGCGCCCTTTCCGACCTTCAAATGATCGCCATTGGGGGCTTCAGTCCGCTCACCGGATTCATGACCCAAGCCGATTACGACAGCGTTGTCGTGGACATGCACCTCACCAATGGCGTTCCTTGGTCTATTCCCATTACCTTATCGGTAGACGAATCCATTGCGGAACCGTTGCAACCCGGTCAGTATCTCCGTCTCAATGACCCATCCGGTCGCACCATTGGAGTACTTCATCTCACGGAAAAGTACACCTACGACAAGAAAAAAGAAGCCGTCAACGTCTACCGCACTGACGATGAGAAGCATCCCGGTGTTGCGGTCGTTTACAAGCAAGGCAATATCAACCTCGCGGGTCCTATTTGGATCTTCGATCGCGAACCTCATCCCCTCTTCCCAACGTATCAAATCGATCCCGCCGCCTCTCGCCTTGCCTTCAAAGAAAAAGGATGGAAAACGATCGTCGGATTCCAAACCCGTAACCCTGTCCACCGCGCCCATGAATACATCCAAAAATGTGCCATGGAAACCGTCGATGGTCTCTTCTTGCATCCCCTCGTCGGCGTCACCAAAGACGATGATATCTCGGCTGAAATCCGGATGCGCTGCTATGAGATTTTGCTCGATAACTACTATCCCAAGGACCGGGTTATTTTAGGCATCAACCCTTCTGCCATGCGCTATGCAGGCCCGCGTGAAGCGATTTTCCACGCATTGATTCGTAAGAACTATGGCTGTACGCACTTCATTGTCGGACGCGATCATGCGGGTGTCGGCGATTATTATGGAACCTTTGACGCGCAGCATATTTTTGATGAGTTTGATCCGGCTTTGATTGGAATCATCCCCATGAAGTTTGAACATGCGTTTTATTGCAAAGTTACCAACACCATGGCGACGATCAAAACTAGTCCCAGCACTCCGGATCAGCGCGTTCATCTGTCAGGAACCAAAGTCCGCGATATGTTGCGCAATGGTGAACTGCCACCGCCTGAATTTTCTCGCCCCCTGGTCGCGGCGGAACTTGCAAAAGCGATGAAAATCAAAGCTTAGTAGTCTGCGGCGTAAGTAAGCTAGGTATTCAGAACCTCTTCGTTGGGTTTGGGGCACGGCGTGCCATGCCCCTACAGATCCGGGTTCCAGAGAATGTAGGGGTTTGGCTCGCCGAACCCTAAACCCAACGAAGAAGCGAGCCATGCGACCATCATGTTGATAAAGGTCTTATTTATTCCACGCAGTACTAGACCATTGGATTGACGATCGATCACAGTCCCAACGTATGCCGCAATGCCCGATCGATCGTCTCCATGGGCACCGTGCCAATCACCCGAGACACCACCGCAATTTTGATCGTGGCGAGGTTGTCGGTCATCACCACTGAATCACACTGCAACCCCGACGTGCGACCTTCATCAGACTCTAGCCGCAGCATCACTCGACTCGGATGCCCCGCCCGCGCAAGCTGACTCGTAATCATCGCCACCACGATTTGCGGCAGTCCTGCGTCCAGCTCATTGATTTGCACCACGACAGCCAAGCGAGGTTTTGCCGATCGCAAGTCTGCATTCGGGAACAGCGCCAAAACAACATCGCCCCGCTTCGGGATTGGGTTTATGAGAGTCGTAGGCGTCATAGGTCCAACTCACAGGGGCTACTTACTCGGCTCGATAGGGTTTGGGTTCGACGTAGAGGGTGGGCGCAATAGCACTGATCAAACTTTTCGCTATTGCTGCGTTGGCATTGTCGGTCAAATGGACCGCATCGACGAATGCCTGCTGATCTTTACTGGTCAAGGCCGCCACGGCATCTTGCAGCGAAACGGGCATTAATCCGGGGAGTTTTTTCTGGGCGTCGAGCAGTTGGGAATATTGGGCTTGGATTAGCTTGGGATAGCGATCGCCTAGACTGTCGAGGAGCTTCTTCTCGTTGGGTGTGGGTGACTTGCGATGGCTGAGTTCAGGGGTAAGTCCCACGAGCAATGGGATTTTGCGAGAACGGGTGAGTTGGAGCATTTTTTCGAGGGCGCGGGTGCGACGATCGACTCGTTTTTCCACCTCGGCAGAGTCCTCGCTCAAGCGATCGATCAACGTTCCTTGAGTGCCGGAAACATCAGCTAGCAGCTCACTTTTAGGATTCGGTGATAGCACCCAAGCATTCGTGACTTTGACCAGATAGAGCTGATTCCACAGATCTGCGATGCCCTGACCGACACTGCTAGAGAAATAGCCCGTGGCATTGTTCAGCGACTGGTCGATTGCGCCTAGAGTGGCCACCTGTCGATCGCTCTTCACCAGCAGATCGCTATAGCCATCAATGAGTACCACGACATCAGGCTGATACTCTAGAAGCTGGCTTGAAAGCTGACTCAAGGCGTTGCTGGTGAGATATCCCGGCACTGCGGCATTAATCACTCGGTACTGGCCGGGTCGGATTTTGGGCGGAAGCTTCAACGCCTTTTCCATCTCGTCGGCGAAGTACGGCAACACATCGGGGCGAAACTGTTTAGCGTTGCTCTTTTGGTCTTGAACCTGCTGATTGAGCTGCATTTCCAGCGATCGCCCTATGGTGCCTTCGTTGGCACTGCTGAGGGTGCCGAAAGCTGTGGAGCTGCCCAATAGCAACACCCGTACGTCTCCTGCTGGCTTCTTAATCGCCACGGGTTCGACGGCCCGAAGTCCTTGATCGTTGATATGAAAAATTTCGGTCTGGCCAGTGGTCGATGGCGTCTTGATAGATTGATTCGGCACTAGCTCGTAGCCCGTCAACCCGGACGATCGGACCTGAAGGGTTCCCGGCGATAATCCGGCGATGGCCTGACCGTCCTGGGTCATCGATCGCATCCGATAGGCGCTGATTCGAGAGGGTTCTCCGCCAAATCCGCTTAGCTCAGCCTCTTTTCCCGTCACGCTGACGCCCACTCGCAGCAGGAGTTCTAACCCGACGAGTGTGGCCGGAATCAGGGCCAAAATCCAGAGCAGTGGGATCGATTTCTTTTTCGACGATCGACCATAGCTGGACGAGTAGCTCATTGGCCGGGACTTCCGGTTAGGCCGATTGTTTGCAGAGCGGAACGGGAAACGAAACATTTAGCTTTCTACTCCTACAACAGTGGACTCGTCAACGTTGATTCATCGGGATCCGTTGATCCATTAGACCCATTGGCGTTGCGCTTCCGCCACCAAGCGAGCAACGTACTGGCGATAAAGATACTTGAATAGGCTCCCATTGCAAAGCCAATGATCAGCGCCAAGGCAAAATATTTCAGCGTTTCACCGCCAAACAGGAAGATAGACGTCAATGTCAACAGCGTCGTCATGGTGGTATTGATCGATCGACCCAAGGTCTGGTTCACCGCGTCATCTACCACATCATCAATGTTTCGCGTCGGCTCTTGGGCTAACACTTCGCGCACCCGATCGTAGATCACCACCGTATCGTTGACGGAAAAACCAACGATCGTCAGCAGCGCCACAACAAATAAACTATCCACTTCAACGCCGATGGCTAATCCGAGCATCGCGAAAATGCCCACAGTGATTAATACATCATGGAGCAGAGCCACAATAGCAAAGAAGGCATAGTCCCATTGAAACCGGAACGACAGGTACAGCGCAATCCCGGCAAACGAGACCAGCAGCGACAACACCGCTGATTGGAACAACTGCTTACCCAGCGTCGGACCGACTGTTTCGCTAATGGCGCGGCTTAGATCGAAGGCTCCTATTTTTTCGCTGAGAGCCTTCTGAAGTTTTTCACGCTGCTCTTTATCTAGCGTCGCACTGCGAATCGACAGCACGGGCGGGTTGTCAGCTTGTCCCTCTACGATCTGAATACTACTGCCGCCTAAACCTTGAGTTTCTAAGACATCCCGAACCGCTTCGAGATTGAGCGCTTTCGCATTGCAGTTCTTTGGATCAGGGCAGGAGAGCGGCAGTTCTAGGCGCGTCCCCCCGACAAAATCTAAACTGGGCCGCAAGGGCGATCCAATGGTTCTCCAAGAGATCGCCATGGCAATAAATCCTGCGAGTAAAATTGCGATCGAAATCGACCACCAGATGCCCCGTTGCTTGATAATTTGAAGTCTCATAGATACTTACGCAGCCTCCGAAGATTTGACGATCGCTTTGGGTGGATTGGGGCAGAAGTATTCGGGTTTCCGCAGTGCCGGGATATTTAAGACATAAAACAGCAGCGTCCGACTACAGGTAATGGCCGTAAACATACTAATCATGACGCCCAAAGCCAAGGTCACCGCAAACCCCCGCACCAAGCCTGTTCCAAGCCAGTACAGTGCGCCGCAAGAAATCAAGGTGGTCACGTTGCTGTCGAAAATGCTGGAAAACGCCCGTTCAAATCCAGCTTTCACCGATTGGTACAGCGTCTTCCCGGCCTTAATCTCTTCACGGGTGCGTTCAAAAATCAATACGTTTGCATCCACGGCCATCCCAATACTGAGAATGAATCCGGCAATCCCCGGCAATGTCAACACGAATCCCGGCAGCAACACAAAGGACGCTAGGTTCAGCAACGAGTAAATGATTAGCGCCACTGACGCGATCGCACCGGGCAGTCGGTAGTACAGAATCATAAAGATAAAGACGAGTGTAATCCCGCCTATTGCCGCCACCACGCTCCGACGAACGCTATCCTGGCCTAGGCTGGCTCCGACAATCCGGTTTTCGGCAATCTCGATCGGCACCGGAAGCGATCCACTTTTAAACTGAATCGCCAATTCATTCGAGGTTTCTGCGGTGAAATTCCCGGTTATCACCGCCCCGCCGCCTGCAATCCCATTCTGGGCAAACTCAACGCCCACGGTCGGCGAACTGATCAACGTCTCATCGAGGAAAACGCCGATGCTCCGCCCGGTTCCGGCCAGCCGTTTGGTCATCTCTGCAAACTTGGTGCCGCCGTCTTGGTCAAAGCGAATCGCCACGTTCCATCGATCGCTCGTGCTCGACACAGGTTCACCGCCTGCTTCTTTTAGGTTCCGGCCATCAATTCCCGTCTTCTTAAAAAAGATCGCGAGGTTTTCCTGACTCGTTTTTTTCAGGGCGGCACTTAGGGCCGCTAAGGCCACGCGGTCTTCGGGTTTCTTTAAGGTGCGAATTTGCTTTCTGAGAGCTTCTTCTTGTTCCAGCAAGGGACGATAGGGTGCAAAGGCGGCACTAAACTTGTCCTCAGTCCCGGCAATCTGCTCCCTAAATTCAAGCTGTGCGGCTCGTCCTAGGATGCTTTCAGCTTCGTAGGGGTCTTTGATTCCCGCAAGCTGAACGAGCACCTTGTCTGACCCGACCCGCTGCACTAAGGGTTCCGAAACGCCCAAACGGTTAACCCGATCGGAAATCACTCGCTCCACGTCTTCAACGGCTTTTTGGCCTTCAGGCGTGGCTAAATTCTTGATGGTGTCAGAGGGTTTGACTTGCAGCGTAATCTGAGATCCGCCTTGTAAATCAAGACCTAATCTCAGTGGACTTACCCCTTTCAGCAATGGATTTGCCAATAAAAAGATGGAAGCTGCGGTGAGCGAAAGGATTAGACCGAGGAGCCAGCGTTGCCTTGCCATACGTATAGGAAGCCCTTGTTGGAACCCTTATTGGGACAGTTGTCATAATACCCCTTCACTGAGCGTTTGCTAAATCTTTGCTGAATCTCATGATCAATTCCCTAGTCAAATCTTTAGTCAAACGCCCCTTTCCTAGAAAACTCGGCCTCAATGCGATCGTCGGCGTAATCGATCGGATTCTAGAATCCATTCCTGTTCTGGGAGGCTTTGCTAACAATCGGAACAATCGATCGGTTATTTACAAATTTATCCGCGTGGGTTGCTTCGTTTAACCCACCCTACGTCAGAGGGTTTTGCGTTCGATTTCACTTGCGCCGCGCATACTTGCTGCGTTCTCGAAAGAAAGCGCTAATCACTTTATTTGGAGTGATGATACAACAACCACGTTAGGAACAACTTCAATTGGACAAGCAATAGTTCTTCTCTTATGGACTAATCAAGAAGGTGTTGTTAACTTAGAACCTAAGCGATCGAGCTGGGCACTGCTACCATTAAAACGATAATGTCGTTAAAAAATAACGCCAGAACTAGAGCCAGAAGGGACTATGCATTTTGATCCGATCGTTTTAGTCCTAATTGATGTCCTGATGGTTATGGGATTGTCCCGCACCATGGGGTTGCTGTTTAGCCAGATTAAGCAACCACTGGTGATTGGTGAAATTGTTGCCGGGGTCATGCTGGGTCCATCGCTTCTGGGGATGGTGTTTCCGGCTGCGACGGCGTTCTTGTTTCCGCCGGACGTGATTCCCATGCTGGGGGTGTTGTCTCAGATTGGGCTAATTTTCTTCATGTTCTTGATTGGACTAGAACTCAATCCTCGTTATCTGAAAGGCAGTTTAGAGACCGCCGTACTCGTGTCTCACGTCAGCATTCTCGTGCCGTTTTCCTTGGGATGTCTTCTAGCGCTGCTGCTCTTTCCCCTGATGTCCAATAATGGAGTCTCATTCACCGCATTTTCGCTCTTTTTGGGCGCGGCCATGGCGATTACAGCATTTCCTGTCCTCGCCCGCATCATCACCGAAAATAATCTCCAAAACACTCGTCTCGGAACTCTCGCACTGACCTGCGCCGCTGTGGATGATGTGACGGCGTGGTGTCTGCTCTTGGTAGCGATCGCCGTGACGCGGACCAACAGTATGATCGGCGCGCTGCCTAATATTTTGGCGGCTGGACTCTACATTGCCTTTATGTTGACGATCGGGCGACAGTGGCTGCGGAAGTTTATTCCGGTCTATAACGATGCGGGGAAACTAACCCAGTCGATGCTGGCCGTGATTTATGGTTTGGTCATTATTTCGGCTTTGATGACTGAACTGATGGGGATTCACCTGATTTTTGGGGCGTTTTTGCTGGGGGCCGTGATGCCCAAACACGAAGGTCTCACCCGAGAACTCGCCACCAAAACCGAAGATTTTGTGCTGACGTTTTTGTTGCCGATTTTCTTTGCCTACAGCGGACTGCGGACGCAGGTAGGATTGCTCAATAGTCTTCCCCTGTGGGGCTTATGTGGGTTGGTGCTGCTGGTTGCCATCTCTGGAAAGTACATCGGAACCTTTGTCGCCGCTCGGGTCTGTGGCCTATCGAAACGGGATGCGTCGGCGCTGGGCTGGCTGATGAATACCCGAGGGTTGACGGAGCTGATTGTGTTGAATATTGGGCTTAATCTGGGAGTGATTACGCCGTTGTTGTTTACGATGCTCGTTATTATGGCGCTCGTGACTACGTTCATGACGTCTCCACTGTTGGAGTGGACGTATCCTAAACGGTTAATTCGTGAACAGGAAATGCCCCCCGAAAATCCAGATCCCGATCGTTCTGACTACTCAATTTTGGTTCCCGTTGCCAATCCTAAAAGTCAGCAAGGCTTGATGAAGATTGCGATCGAAATTGCGCGATCGCCCGCTCACAAAGCGGTGGTTCATCCGTTGAGTTTGATCCAGTTTGAGCAAGACCATGCCTTTGAAAGTCTGCCCCAAGAAGCCGATCGTCGCATTCGCCGCCGCAAAGAAAAATTAGCCGCCAGTTTAGCCAGTCTTTCATCAACGAAACCCCAGTCTGTTATTGAGCCAATGGTTCAGCCGATGATTGAGCCAATTGTCCAGCTATCGAGCGACGTCGCCCGCACAACTCACGATGTGGCGCTCGCTCGAAATACGGATCTCATTGTGGTCGGTTGGCATCGCCCTGCCTTTAGCAGCAACCGTCTCGGCGGACGGGTCGGACAAATTCTCAGTACGGCCCCGGTGGATGTGGCCGTTTTTGTAGACTCGATTCGTACGATCCATCCTGCCATAGGACTTCACACCGCTTATTCCAAGCTCCTTTTGCCTTACAGCCCCAATATCCACACCGAACTGGGCCTCGAACTCAGTCTCAGACTGTTGCTCAATTCGCCTGATCGGCATCTCACCATTTTGCGGGTTCACCATCCGGATCATCCGGTTGAGTTTAGCTATGAGTTTCACAAACTTATGGAACGACTGCCCGAAGCGCTGCACGATCGCATCTCCACCCCCAATCTTGAAACGCAGTACCCCATAGAAGCGGTGATTGATGTCTCAGCGACCGTGGACCTGACCATTGCAGGAACCAGCCGAGAGTGGGGCATCGAACGACAAACCCTAGGGAACTATACCGATGCCCTTGCGGCTCGTTGTCAGTCCCCTTTGCTAATCACCCGACGATTTAATAAAGTAACGTCTCATCATCTCGATCGAGTGTTGTGTGACGATCGACTTTTAGTTGAAAAGCTGACGGGGTGACAACGCACTCTCTAACCTAAGCAAGGTGAAGGTTCTAGTAAATTAAGGTAAATAAGATGGGTCCAAATTTCTCAAAAAGACCCATTTATTAAAATGATTCCACAATTCTATCAGGATCACCTCCAAAGTCAATTGAGTCCCGCTGAATATC
>JAYUJY010000147.1:0-22880 GCA_043764895.1 Synechococcales cyanobacterium
GGTCTCTGGAACCCGGATTTGTAGGGGCATGGCACGCCGTGCCCCAAACCCAACGAAGAGGTTCTAAATACCTGGCTTATTTACGCCGCATGATACTAGATTCACAACCTGACACTTCCCGTCCAATCACTTTTACGGCTCTTGTTTATGGCACTAGAATTTGATAGTTTTGTTGCCTGCCGAGTGGCGTCGTCACCAGAAGCTGAACCGATCGATCGACACCGATGGGAAGGCGGAAATCCACAATACCTTGAGCGTTGGGTTCGATCACTTTTTCACCGATCGAGATTACGTTAATATCATCGGTCTGCGCCACAATATGGAGCTGGCCATTATCCTCTTTACTTAAGACTTGAATATCAAGACTCGGGTTATTCCGCAGTGGGACGGGCGGCAAAGGGGCACTGCCAGGGGTAATACTACTTTGGGACCCTCGATCGATTTCGACGGTTTTGCTTTGGGCGGCGGCGGCGACTTTGCCTTTGAGGGTGGCAACGCCTGTTTTGCCACTGGGAAGAATACTAACGCCAAAATCCGTGCCGCGTACCCCTGTGACTCCCGCAGGGGTAAAAATTTCTAGACTAGAATTGGGATTGGTGAACGTGCGAAGTTTGAGACGGACTTGACCCCGCGAGACATTGAGCTTCGTTTGGGCACCACCGTTATTATTCTGGATTTCTTGAATGGTAAATTGGGAATTTTCGCTGACTTGGAGGGTTCCGATGCCGCTGTCTAGGCTAAGCGTGGCGGACGATCGAGCACCCGTCACCATCCCCTCTCCAACGCTCTGGAGCCGCTGGCCAACGCGGGCAGATTCTCGACCCTCTCGATGGATAAGGGTCACATTTCCGCTGACGGATTGGACATCAATCCAGCGCTTAAACCGAAACTGAATGGTTCGGCTATCCAGGGGAGACACCAGCATCAGGGAAGACAAGATGGATAGTATTGCCGACAGTGAGAGTGTCTTAGCCACTAGATGGTGGGCCATTGGACGGGATGGAGCCACTGGACGGGCGACTGGATTCATTCTGGCGCGCTCTACTACAAAACTAAATGGCTGTATTTTTAAGGAAAGTAAACGACTCGGGCATTTGGGATATCCGGCTGGATTTGTCTAAGCTGTTGCTGTGCAAGTCCAAATCGATCGAATCCTCCCACGTATATATATTGGCCTAAAGAGTGCCGTGCGATAAAGGCTTGGGGGGCGATCGTGCGAATTTTTTGGAGAAGGACGAATGGGGAGGTGGTCACAATAGGTTTTTTAAGCATTGGCATCAGTGTAGATACGGGAATTATGACGACATAGTGATGTTGGGGCGATCGACCGAGCCTGATGGTTTTCGCTTGGGGCGCAGGGAGCGTCTCTTCTGTCGGCGTAGAAGCCTCATTAGCGATCGCACTTGACGGCGTTGGGGCAGTGATCGTGATCACACTGGCGATAAGACTAACAACCAAACTGACACAAGGACGACTCAAGGTTGTGGCGAGAAGGTGAGGTTGTGATAAATTTATTGGAAAAGGAGTAATCGAAATCATAGTGAAAACTCGAATGAATGCTATGAGCTGGTATTTATTATAAGTCCCAAACTCCGTATTTCTATAGGCTTTCAGTCGATCGAGGACATCATGATTTCTTTTTGTTTTCGTAAAGCGACTGTGAAGTTACGAAAAAATGCCTCAGCCACATCAAAATAGTGTAGATACTAATCCCACAAGCAAAATTAATATGTTGAACTTACAAGTTCACCTTATACATTTAACTTATATATTTAACTTATATATTTAACTTATACATTTGACTTATACATTTAACTTACGGGTTAAATTCCTTCTTTGTTTTAAACCTGAATTTAAAATAATGTGTAGGCTTCAAATTAGACTAATTGCCCCATCATTCTTGTTGCTAACTAGATATGTTTAATCAGATTGCTTCTAAATCTACCCAATTTTTCTCTAATCGCATCGTTCGTTTTGGAAGCTTTTTCTTATTAGCCTTAGGCTGTGGAATCTTTGGCCAGTCAATGCTGAGCGAGCTATCTCCATCTAATTCAATAGGATCTCTGAATTTGAATGGGGGTCTGTTTGAATTTACGCGATCGGGAAGTTTTGATGAACGCATGAAATGGTCTCCGACGATGATCGGTTGCATTTTATTTTTAGTCGGAATATTAGGATTTTTATTGCAGCCTTTGTATTTACGATCGCGACGCCCTAGTCCGTCAAAGCAGACTTCATCAAAGCGCGTTTCTTCACAACAGTTTCCTTCACAACAATCTGCGCCAATACCAGAGTTTTACCCGTCAGTGATGCTCCCACTGATCGATCGCTTAGTCATTACGCCGCAGTCTATTGTTGCAAGTACCTGTCGATCGGCTGATGCAGTTCCAGAAATTGAGTTCATGCCTCGAACTATTGAAAATTTTAATCAATTATTAGTAAAAAGTACAGCAGCTATTATTGTCCTAACGAGATCTAAAATGACCCTTCAAGCCTCAGAAATTATTCTAGGAGTTCAGCGGTTGCAAGATAGCTGTTTCGATGTCATCACGCCTCAACGATCGGCAATAAGAGGCCAGTCTACTCAAGATCTTAATAGCGATTCACTTGATGCTTCTCCGGCTCTCCATCATTTTATTTGTGATGTCTTTGGTCTTCATCAAGCTGAACTAACCTCGATCAATCAAACGCAAAATCAGACTGATACCAATACCAGTTTTGACTGCTATATTGTTCGTCGAGAGGCGCTGTTATCAATGCTTAACCTCTCACGGTGGTTATCGTCTGACGTGCTAACCGATATCCAAATTGCTTTTCCTAGCAAGCCTGTGGCTCCTCATCTGCAAGTGGTGAATCAGGTTTGATGATGGTAAAAGCCGTTCCCATCCAATTGATTTCAACAGGAAGTGATTGGCTCTCCTCCCCCTCTATTTGATCCCTCACCGACGAAGCAATACTCAAATAAAATTACCCCATCAAACGTGTAATCCGACAGGGTAATAACATTAGGTTTCTAGAATATAGCAATCCGAAATCACTCGTGAGAATCGTGATCTTTTCGCCCCCAACCCCCAATTCTGGGGGCTTCGATTTTGCTCTTGCTCCCCCAGAATTGGGGGCTGGGGGGCGGATCGCCAGGATTCTATAAATCAAATCGAATTGCTATAGAATCCTAAATTCTAGTGAGCCTGTGCCATGAGTTCTTCTTGAAGCTGGCTCTTCACTTGTTTAAATTGCGTTGCTAACTGTTCTTGTTGTTCAGTGCTACAGTTGTTTCGGATAGCCGCAATCATCGTGCTTTCCTCTTGGCGAATATGATCGACAAACATCTCTTTCAATCGCTCAATTTTAGCTTTAAAGTTGCCATCTGAAGCATTTGAAGACTTCAACTCTTCTAGCATAACGCTCATCTCAGCCTGTTCATCATAGAGTTCTTGAGTCTCTCCATAGAAAGGGCGAACGGCTGGATAAACAACCTGTTCCTCTGCCTTTGAGTGAACCGTTAGATCCCGATAAATCTGCCCAAAATACTCTTCACACTTACGCGGATCGTTACTGTCTTTAATCTGTGAAAACAGCATACTCACTTTGTTGTGATCCAAGCGGAGTATATCTTGAATATTCATGTCAGATTTATCACTGACCTGTGTTGCTGCACTACCCGCAATACCCGAAAGTGCGGCTACCGCATCTTGAACCCTCGCCCATAAGCCTTGTTTAGCTTCTTGGCCTGTCAGCTCTCGAACCCCGAGAACTTCAAGTACGCCTTTCAATTGTTCTTGATGGGCACGGTTTTCAAAGTTGACCGTATTAAGCGGCGCAATGGCAATCTCAATATCTGCCCCAACGACTTGAGCAGCCTTGTGAACTAAAACGCCTGACATAAATTGCTGGTGCTTTAGTATTTCGTGTTGAAACGCTTTTTCATAGAGCGAAAGCTCATCGCCTTCCATTGACTCCTGAATTTTTTCGACCATCATGGTGACGGTTTCTTTTGGCTCACTTTTTACGCCGTACTGCACAGAAACTGTATCCAGTACCCCCATATTCTTCCGATCGTCGTCTAACATTTTCCCAAGGCGATCGCGAATATCCTGGTCAGTACAAGCCATAATTAGCTTCTCCTCATTGGAAATCAATAGATTCTGTACTTCTTTCATGTCCGCAAGCTTAGAGGCGATCGCTGTACGCTTTGAATCGTTAATGGTGATAGACATAATTTATGGTCCTTCTCTAGATAAAAGCTATGGTTTATGGTGACAACCTTCACACCTAATAAACATAGAACAATAAAAGTATTTGCCTGTCTCTCTACTGACAGATCTGGCGATCAAGCGTTGATCTCCCTTTCAACTTTCCAAAAGCTCTCTTAGGATAGGGAGAATTTTGTGGTAAGTTCAAACCCACTTATCGTTACTAGGTCTTGGGTTCATGGTTGTCGTCTCTGCAAAACCTGCTGTAAAACATCATCCGCTCGATCGGTTATTGCGCTATGGCCGTCGCCATCGAAAACAGGTGTGGGCGGCGAGTATTTGTTCGGTGTTGAACAAGATTTTTGACCTTGCTCCGCCGTACTTGATCGGGATGGCGGTGAATATTGTCGTGAAGCCTGAGACGTCGCTGATTGCGCGATCGGGGGTGACGGAGGTAAGGGGGCAGTTGGCGATTCTGTCGGTGTTGACGCTGGTGATTTGGGGGGCGGAATCGCTTTTTGAGTATGCGTTTGAGCGGTTGTGGCGAGACTTGGCGCAGACGGTGCAGCATGAGCTGAGATTGGATGCTTATAGTCATTTGCAGGATCTGGATCTGGGCTTTTTTGAGGAGCAGAGTACGGGTGGTCTATTGTCTATTTTGAACGATGATGTGAATCAGTTGGAGCGGTTTCTGGATTCAGGTGCGAATGAGATTTTGCAGTTCATTACGACTGTGACCTTTGTCGGTGGGACGTTTATTCTGCTGGCTCCGGGAGTGTCCTACTGGGCAATGTTGCCGATTCCCTTTATTTTGATTGGGTCTACTCTCTTTCAAAAAAAACTAGCGCCCCGGTACGCAGAGGTCCGCATGAAAGCGAGTGAAGTCAATGCAAGACTCGCAAATAATTTATCGGGCATTGCGACGATCAAAAGTTTTACGGCTGAGGACTATGAACGCGATCGGGTTCGGATTGATAGCGATGCCTATCGCATCAGTAATGGCAGTGCGATCGCGTTAAGTGCAGCGTTTGTGCCGTTGATTCGGTTTGTGATTCTAATTGGATTTACGGCGACGTTATTTTTGGGTGGACTGGCGGCGGCGAGTGGGCAGATTGAAGTGGGAACCTATGGGTTTATGGTGTTTATTATTCAGCGGTTGCTGTGGCCATTTACGCGCCTAGGTCAGACGATGGATCTGTACCAAAAGGCTATGGCGTCGGTGTCGCGGGTCATGGGATTGCTCGATACACCCATTGCTATTTCAACGGGAACACGGATGCTCGATCGCGTCTCAGTTCAAGGGGATGTCCAGTTTGATGCGGTAACCTTTGCATATCCGGACCGCGAGAATGTGCTAACGAATCTATCCCTGTCTATTCCAGCCGGAAAGACCATTGGCATTGTGGGTTCGACGGGTTCTGGGAAGAGTACGCTCGTGAAATTATTGCTGCGGTTTTATGAGGTGCAGCAGGGTGAGATTCGGCTTGATGGTGTGGATATTCGATCGATCGATTTGCGATCGCTGCGGCATTGTATGGGATGGGTGAGTCAGGATGTCTTTCTGTTCCACGGTAGCGTTGCCGAAAACATTGCTTACGGAAGCTTCGATGCGACACGAGATGAGATTATTCAAGCGGCCAAGCTCTCGGAATCCCATGAATTTATCCAACGCTTGCCGGACGGATACGACACGGTGGTTGGCGAGCGAGGGCAGAAGCTCTCAGGCGGTCAACGACAACGACTGGCAATAGCCCGTGCAATTCTGAAAGATCCCGCAATTTTGATTCTCGACGAAGCGACGTCAGCAGTGGATAACGAAACCGAAGCGGCCATTCAGCGATCGCTCTTGCGTATTACGGCAAACCGAACGACCATTGCCATTGCCCATCGACTTTCGACCATCCGTGAAGCCCATTGTATCTATGTAATGGAGCATGGAGCCTTGATTGAAGCGGGAACTCACGAAAACCTGCTGGCGAAAAATGGAGTTTATGCAGGACTCTGGCGTGTTCAGTCTGGGGTGCGTTAAGATAAAAACAGAATTTAACAAATCGTAACATCTGCCATGACCCTTGAAGAAATCCAATTCAATCTCAGCAGTGAAGACCCTCAGCTCCGGATGCGGGGATTGACTGCATTGCGGCAAGTTGAGCCTGAAGTTGCAGCCCCGATTTTGCTGGCTCAAGCCGGAGATCCGGAGATGATCGTTCGATCGTTTGTGATGATGGGATTGGGCTACAAGCGATCGGATGCGGGGTTTGCCAAGCTGGTGGAGGTCATGGAGGACGATGCAGATTCAAACATTCGGGCCGAGGCAGCAGGGGCATTGGCAAAGTTTGGACCTGTGGCGGTGCCTTATTTGGTGCGGCATTTTCATCAGGACCAACATTGGTTGTCGCGGATGACCGTGGTGCTGGCGCTGCCCGATTTGTGTTGCCCACAGGAATTTTTAGAAGTAGCGACGATTGCGGCCAATTCGACTGAAGCGGCGGTGCGATCGACGGCTCTTGAGCAGTTACCGATGTTGCTGGAGACGCCTTATGCTGAGGAAGCGCTCGTGGTGTTGCTGAATCACGTGAACGATCCGGTGTGGTCGGTGCGGTCTAATGTGGTGTTAGGACTTCGGATGTTTGAAGACGATCGGGCACGCGAAGCGCTACTATTGTTGCGCAACGATGAGGATCACCGAGTGGTCGCAGCCACGTTTGAAGGGTTGATGTAGCTATAAAGGTGGAGAGAGGTGATGAATGTCACAGCTCAAAAAAGTGAAGAAGAAGAAGTTTTCTGGATACAAGCTCCAAGAAGCTTTTGAGCAGCTAGGACTAAATGATCTTCTGCCTTGGGATATCCAATCCGAGGCTCTAGTTCCCAGCGATTTCTTCCACGAACATCTCTACCGACTGAAACGTCATTTTGATTTGGATGGCTATGAAGAATCAAAGAAGCTATTAATTGATGCCTTGTGTGATGAGGCGATTAATCGCTGCGATCGCCTCAAAATTTGGAAAGGCGCTCAACTAGAAGGAGACGTTGCAGCGGGATATGTGGATTATTTGATCGCAGAGCGGAAGCGTTATTTAGACACGCCCATGTTGTGCATAATTGAGGCAAAGAAAGATGATTTCGAGCAAGGTTTAGCTCAATGTTTGGTAGAAATGCAAGCCTGTCAGTGGAAAAGTCAGCAGGCCCATCATACTATTGACGTGATGGGAATTGTGACCAATGGCGAGGGCTGGAAATTTTATAAGCTCATTCCCGAAGGGGCTGTGTATGAGACACCTGAGTATTCTATTGGAGATTTGGATAGGCTGCTAGGACGATTGCATCATGTTTTTCAAGCGTGTGAACAGAATTTAGATCACTCTAAACCTAATGTGATTTCGGAGGCGTGAAGTCTAAAATCATGACGATGCGGGTTCGATCGCTCCGGTTCCACGCTTCATGTTCGAGGGTGTCGTCAAAAACCAAACACTTTCCCGGTGCCCAAGTCCGCACTTCATCCCCGCAACGCAGAGCCAAAACCGCTGGATTCTCGTCTGGAATGACCAAGCCTAAATGACAGCGCAGAACGCCTTCAGGGTATCCGGTATGGGGCGTGATGTGGGTTCCGGGAGCGAGGGATGAAAACCCGGCGGTCATCAGATTAGGGATGGTTTCGATCAGCTTTGTGGTCTCGGGGCAAAGGGCACAGTTTTTTCCGATCGCAATCCCGTAGGCATACAGTCCAAAGGTGGTCCAGCCTTCTTTGTATAGATATCGTTCGCTCCAGTCGATGAAATGAGCACCGCGCAGGGCTGAGAGTTCTTGGTGAATGATGTCCCAGTTTGCTTCAAGCAGGGCTAAAAAGGGAAAGTCTTGGCTCTCATAAAAGGCTTGATTTCCGGGGCTAAATTTGGCTACTCCGTCTACTGTGGTTGCCGCTTGACGACTATCTTCACGGCGAGAAAGCAGAAGAGTCATTAACCGTTTGACAGCGGTGAGCCATGCGCCGGGTCCGCCCACTCGGGGGAGCAATTGCCCGATAAAAATGACCCAAGCTATTCCTCGATCGATCGTTTCTTTGGGGCCCACCATAGGTATTGCGCGTTGTTGAGTGTTATGGAGCAACTAAGGCTGAATTGTACCTGAATTGTTTTAGGGCACGCGCTTTCTGACGAATCGTTACGGATCGTTACCGATCGTAG
The DNA here is from genome assembly GCA_043764895.1 of Synechococcales cyanobacterium. Lineage (GTDB taxonomy): Bacteria > Cyanobacteriota > Cyanobacteriia > Leptolyngbyales > Leptolyngbyaceae > JAAFJU01. Next base: position 8,378 of record JAYUJY010000147.1, read on the forward strand.
AGAACTAGGCGGCGCTAAGGTTGCTCATCCCTCGATCGCCCCAAATCCCGTCACAACTCACTCGAAACCCAACATTGTAGTCATGGCTATCGCGCACATTGATGTAGCGATTGGCAGAACGGCAATTCACGGGATTGCGGCTCCACGAACCGCCGCGTAGCAGCCGACTAGTGTTTTTGCGATCGCTTTCGACCCAAGCCGATCCATCAGCAGGTGCATTGTCATAATTAGAATGCCAGTCATCTTCACACCATTCCAAAACGTTTCCGTGCATATCATAGAGACCTAAGGCATTGGGTAAAAATAGTCCGACTTCGGTGGTTTCTTCACGGTATTCTCCAAGAACTCCCCGATCGTAAGTCCCTGAATAAGATTTCTTCTTTACGTCATAGTCTTGGGCGCGATAGTTCGCAAGAGTTGCATCGATCGTTTCACCAAAATGAAAAGGGGTCGTCGTTCCGGCGCGGCAAGCATATTCCCATTCAGCTTCGGACGGTAGGCGATAAACTCGGTTGGTGTGATTTGAAAGACGGGCGCAAAACTCTTGTGCATCATCCCAACTCACTTGCTCAACGGGAAGATTGTCCCCTTTGAAGTTTGAGGGATGAGGATCAAGTTCTTGCGTGATTTGGCGATAGTTCGTTGCAACAATATGCCATTGAGCTTGAGTAACCGCATATTTGCCTATGAAGAAGGAGGGGACGGTGACTGAATGTCTAGGTAACTCTCTAAGGAAGTACTGTTGATACTCCTTTTCATCGTATAGGCGAATGATTTCTTGCTTTTCCGCCTCGCTTTGCCCCATCATAAAGCCGTCGGATGGAATGAGCATCATGTCAAGATCGATGGTGTCGTCAAGGGTCTCAGAAAAATACTTTCCGCGATGGGTGCGGGTTTGGGTGATGAGTTTTCGATCATCTGCGGTCGGTCGGAGACCATCATGAGTGGCGGATGGGGTGGGCATGAGCGGGGTGGGGGAGGTTCGATCGGGTTTGTCGGTATTGTACGATCGATTCCTTACTGAGAAGAAACAATCTCAAAAACACAACTCACTCGAAACCCAACAAAGTAGTTGCGGGAATCGCGCGTCCCGTTGTGGCGAAAAGCAGAACGGCAATATACAGGATCGCTGAGCCACGAGCCTCCGCGCAGAAGCTTTCCAGCGTTTTCACCCGCGCTTTCGACCCAAGCCGATCCGTCAGCAGGTGCGCGATCGTAATTAGAATGCCAATCGTCCTCGCACCATTCCAAAACATTTCCGCGCGTATCATAAAGACCCCAATCATTCGCTGGAAAACTGCCGACCTCGATCGTTTTTTTGCGATATTCACCTTTAGGTCCGTCATTGTAAGTAGAAGTTCCGTTGTAGTTTGCAAGCTCCGGTGCAATGGTCTCTCCAAAGTGAAAGGGCGTAGTGGTTCCAGCGCGACAGGCATATTCCCACTCGGCTTCACTGGGTAATCGATAGGCTTTTCCGGTCTGCGCGGATAAACGGTTACAAAACTCCTGTGCCTCGTCCCAAGTCACATTTTCCACAGGCAACCGATCGCCTTTAAAGTGTGATGGGTCTGGGCCGAGTGGGCGATCGATCGGTGGATATCCTGCTACGACTTTCCACTGAGCTTGTGTGACCTGATGTTGTCCCATGTAGAATGACTGGACCGTGACTGGATGGGTAGGACGTTCATCATCCCGACCGCCCTCTTCTTTTTTCGATGCGCCCATCGTGAATGTTCCGCTGGGAATGGCAATCATTGCTAAGGTCTCTGGTGAGCCGCCCTCAACCTCCCATTCGGTGGACTTCGGACTCTCTTGCTCCCCCAAAAATGGGAGCTGGGCGGCTGGGTGCAGGATTTCGGTGTATCCCCAAGCTGATGCGGTCTGACGATCGATTTTCCACGGTTTTCGCAATCCAAATAGCCGATCGCGTTGCCGATCGATTGTGACCGTCTCAAAGGCAACGCGATCCAAAATTGCGGTGATTGCGATCGATTCATAGGTACAGTCTTGCAGTTCAGAGAACTGATTCTCAGCTTCCACGGAAGATTGCGCTTCTTCCACCTGTACGGGAGTCAACGAATTTGCAATCTGTTCAAACTGACTCCCCAGCCCCCGTAATACCTGCGCCGACACCCGTGCAAAGGCTTCTAGAAACTCAGTCTCCTCCGTTGTGCTCTCGGTCCCCGGCGATCGGAGTAATGCCCAAAACTCATTGACCGACTTCCCCAGTCCCCCCGCAATATAATCCGACACCTTCGCAAAGACATCCAACGCATCCCCCACCCGAGATCCCGATCGCAGCCGATCGCGCACCTCATCATCGATCAACTCATAGGCCACCCGTTCCGCATTTTCAAAAGTAGGCACCTGCGTCCCACTCACCCGCAACAACCCACTCATGAACACCTCTGCCATATGCACCGCGCTTGCGTCTAGGCCGATCGACTTCAGAATGATGCGGGCTATTGGTAACGTAATCACTGGAGCCGATGCTAACCGGGCCGCAAGCTCCAATGAAATCGGGGATGCGGTCATCACAAAGGTATCGATTCGCGCTTTCACGTTGACAATTGCAGGGGTCGTCGGTGCAACCATCACCGCAGGTTCCGCATCCCAGACAATCCCCAACACCCGCGATCGTCCATCCCCCGCCACCACCTGCGCCCACCTTGACAGCGCATCATACTCCAGCGACACTACAGGCAACCGCACCTGATGATCGCGCTGCACACTTCCTTTGACCCGATGACGATCCCACACCGATCGCGCAAAGGGTCTTAGATCATCACTCGCCAGTCCGGCCTGTCGCCCCTGAAACTCGACGGTCACCGATCGCGCTAAAGCCGTCCGCACCCACAATCGTTCTGGAAATACCTGAAAGACCACTGTTGGCAATTGCGATGACCAAACCTCCACCAGCTTCTGCATTTCCCCGTTATGCCAAGCCGCTGCAACGCAATCACTGATAATCACCACCAGCCGCCGCCGATCGCCGACTCTCAATTCCTTCGGCTTGCAGACCACACCATTGCGCGCTGTCAGCTCCACTGTTCCATCCCGATGCCGCAGCATCCAAGTCCGCACATCCCGAAACTCGCCATACCGAGACAGCAATTTCTGAATATCTGCACTGAGTCGTTGCCACAAACTCATTGACGGACTCGTATCAAACACCAACGCTACATCCAACCACAACTCCGACTCCGGCTTCAGCACAGGTTGCCACACCCCCGTTTCAGCAATCCGATCGACCGTTGCCGATTCATCCAGCACCGAGGGCAATCCGATCGCAACTTGGCGAGCCAGCGGACGCAATGCCCTCGCTAACAGCAACATCTGAGAGAGTGCCGGGGCGTCGGGGATGGGAATCGGCTTATAGTTTGGCGGAAGGGCTAAGGTCGAGGTCTTCAGAACCGGGGACGGAATGATTTCAGCCTGCGAGGGGGGGACTGAAAAGTCACCCACAGGTTCGCGATCGGGTAATGGGGTTGAGTCTGGCATTAGCAGCGGTGCGATCGGCTCTACGACCGATTTCGCTGGGATCTCTAGGGTTCTGCGATCGGCCTCGATCGTTTGACCCGCCAGCCAAATAACCTCAGCAATTTCCCGCCCCGTTAAGCCCAGATCGCCCAAGGTTGAAACCAAACCTTGTAATGCTGAATTCAGCGCAGAGTCCTTCACTAATCCTCCTCACTCAGACCCTTCAGTAAGAGCGCTTTGAGTTGTTCCCGTTCCTCTTTGGTGGGCGTCACTTCACGGGTCAACATGTACACCACATTGAGAAGCTGATCCGTCGCAATATCCGCCGTCTCATCGCTCCCCTTCTGAATAAATTCAGCAATCAACCCCGTCACCTCATTCTGGAGCCTTGCCCACTTCGCCGTATCCTCTCCCCGATTCAAATGCGCTTCAACAATTCGTTCTAGTGCCTTTTGGTTCTGGCCCGGATCGGGCATCTTTAGTCGCAGACATCGCCGCAAGAACGCAGGTGGAAAGTCTCGTTCCCCATTACTCGTCATGATAATGAACGGAAACTCCCGGCAACACACCCGTCCCCTTTCGATCGTCGCGACCACATCCGTATCTGCCGTCCGCACCGACACCGACTGATACTCCGTTTCATCCTTACAGCGCACTAGCTCAGGAATTTCATACTGCCCTTCCTCAAACAGGTTTAGCAGGTCATTGGGTAAATTAATATCACATTTGTCAATCTCATCAATGAGCAATACACGCGGCAATCGCGAGGGTAAAAAAGCCGTTCCGACAGGTCCCAATCGCAGATAATCCCCCATAGATCGTTCTTGTCTTAGCTGGGCATCCTGCAACCGTGCGATCGCATCATAGCGATACAGCAAATCATTCAACGTCGATCGCGCATTAATCGGACACGATAAAACCGCACCCAACTTCAATTCATGGGCCACTGCATAGGTCAGCGACGTTTTTCCCGATCCGGGCTTCCCTGTAATCAGCAAAGGACGACGCAAATGTAACGCCGCATTGACTGCATTTAGCACATCCTGATACGCATTCGTATCCACATCCTCTAGCCGAAAGCTCTCCCCACGCTCCTTCCCTCGCACGTCGCTGTCTGCCAGCCGTTGGATATCTGCCCAGCGCCGATCGCTTTCCGCCGCCACCTGTGCAAATTCCACATCCGCCATAAACTGTCGCCAAGCTGGAGCTGGAGGCATGACGGTTAAAGGCTGCGATCGACTATTCCCTAAAAATTGCTTCCACATCAGATTCACTCTCGTTCTCTCATCACAGTGTTTAGCGATCGCCCTTAGATTCCAGGAAACCCAAAGAATTGGACATCCGGTGGCAACGGGACATCCGGTACATACAGGGGGTCTTCGTAAAAAATCCCAACGTCATGATCGCAGATTTTCTGCAATTGATCGCGTGTCCTCCGAATTCGTTCTAGAAATCCAAACCGCGTACCGTCGATTAGATCGCCAAGAATAACAACAATTTCAGGCTGCGAGAGTGTTTCTTCACCCATCCACAATGCGAGTGGAATACCTGACTTCACCAAATCAATCCAGTTTTTTAATAGCTTTTCATCTGCTTTTAGCCAATGCCCATAGCACCGAAATGCCGAATAATCTCCAAAGGTTTCTTGATGGGCAATATCAGAACTAAGCCAGGATAAATTTCTAAGATTTGAACCGTGCGTATCCGGCGCTTGTTGTTTAAACCGTTTCCATCCAGCCTTGAGTTCGTTGTGTAAGTTTGCAGCTTCTCCCAGTCGATCGCGATCGAACCGATCGGAACAGCCCACGACAATCGAGCGATTGCAGATGAGTCCTCGATCGGGTCCACACCAAGTTGATAAAGGCTGACAGAGTAAATCAACGGGGATGAACAATTCAATCGTCAATGTCCAAGGCTCGATCGAATCTTTAAAGCGGATCGCTAACTTCTGATCTGTAAAGTCAAGCAAACTCTTTAAGAATTCGGGAAACTTCTTTAATGAAATCGGACAGTCCTCTTGAATCAAAGGCTCTTGAAGAATGTCATCACTCGTTAAGTCTCGATAACAGAGCTTAGGCATGACCCGAAGCAGTTTTTCATTACGCTCCCGCCAAAAAACTGCAATCACCAGATGCGTTGAATATCGATCTTCTACTAATGGCTCATCAGGCGTAACTCTCACCACAAGGCGATCGGAACTAGCTTCACCGATTGCTGCTTCTACGACCGACTGATCAGAAAGCTGTTCAAGAATCAACGTACTTAAATCTGAAGCGCCTTCCATCTCAGTCATCCAGGGATGATTAGGATGTTCTTGTTTAAACGCATCGTAGAGTTCATTGATTTTACCTTTCGATTGTGCCCAGACAATCAAGTTGTAGATGCGATCGGACAGATCGACCCCTTGAGCTACGATCGCAGGATTCTCATCAAACTCCTCATCGACAAACCGCTCCAAAGCTGAAATTTTGGGATAAGCTGACTCAAGGACTTGCCGAAATGCCTTACGTGTTTTGTTATCGTTCCAATCCATCACAGCTTACTTCTCAAGGGGAATCACAAATCCGATCGCAGTGGTATAAGTAATCAACAGCAGCGACCCATAAAGCGGCTCGTAAAACGGCAACGACAGCGCAAACGGTCCACCCGTCGCAATCACCCACACCCCAAACGCACCACAGGAAATCGCAATCTGCGTCCAAGCTGTCTTCTTCTTAGCCTCTTCTGTTTGCCGCTTTATCCACACAAACGTAAACACCAGCCCCATCACAAAGAACAACCAAAGCAGTCCTTCCTTCGGCACATCACTCCCTGCACTCTGAATCATGCCACTGACCGCCAACCAAAACCCAACTCCTTCCGTTGGGATATATTTCATCAGCCGATCCGCATAGTCATCCATCGACTTATTCGCCGCTCCACTCTGCATTTGTTCCGAAACAATTCGTCGTCCCATAGTCTTCAGTCTCCTAAACTAAACCCGCTTACAAAAATGCTGAAATCTCTTGATGAATCGCCTTAAATAGAATACCTTCCCGGACACTCCCAAAGCTCGTTTGCATCTCCTTATGATGGAGCGCCACCAGATTCCAATCTCGATCAAAACAAGGCGATCCACTTGACCCTCCTTTTGTCGGATTCACGTATAGCACCAGCCCCGGCTCTTCTTTTACCTTCACTACCCCATTATTGCTCAATGACACCTTCATTCGCTCCCCTTCCGGATGCTGAAGCAGATGCAGCGACGATCGTTCTTTCACCTGTGCCGTCAGATTCACCGAAACTGGGTCAATCTTAAAATCCGACTCCACCTGAACTCGGACCAGCGCATAGTCCAATCGATCGGGTTCACTCGCCATTACCACAGGCGAAGCCGTCGCTGCCTTCACGACGCATGTCTGCACCGTCTGCCCAAAACTTGGACTGATAGACCCAAATTCACATCGCATCTGAGCGGCGATCGCATTCAAATCCGCCCCTGCCACCCCACTCAGCACATGATAATTGGTCAACATCAAATCCGGCGCAATCAAGACCCCAGTCCCGCATTCCAACGGCGATCGATCGTCAAAGGTAATCTTACACACTGCGTTCGCCAGCCCTAGTCCCCGCTGAAGGTCTCCCACATCCGTCTCAAAACTAAATTGCTTTGGTAAAAAGGCCTGAAGCTCCTCAGCCGAAATCTCCAAGTCCCAATCCGCCACCGCTAAAAGTGACATACCCGAACCTGCACCGATCGGATTCAGCACCAACCGATCGCGCAACACCATCCCACAAAACCGCTGAATTTGCGGATTTTGAGTATCGCTCGACAGTTCCAACACCAAATCATCAATAAAGCCCTTCGCGATCGCCCATTGAATCAGTTCAAAAATTACCGTCTGGTGATCAGATGCCGTCGAAATCAGCGCTAAGTTATAGTCTAGCGACTCATTCACAAATGTTTTAAGACTGGATGGCTGAGGATAAGCCACCTCGATCGCCTGACGGAGCTGCTTTCGATCGTCCTTTGATAGATGTAACATAGGCTATTCCAGCACTCCTTAACCAACGACTCACCTCACACTAAATCATTTAAGGGAATTTAATCGATCGTTGGCCATAAATTTAAGACAAGATTCAGAATCTTCACGTATTTTGAGATTACACGCTCAAACTTCATCGTTGGCACCCCCTCCCAGCGGAAATAGTTGGGTTTAGGGTTCGGCGAGCCAAACCCCTACATTCTCTGAAAAGATAGATCTGTAGGGGCACGGCACGCTGTGCCCCAAACCCAACGAAGAATAGATCAAGATGTCTGATTGTTTAGATTGTTTGCACTACTGGGCTTACTTACGCCGCATAGTACTAGCTCAATCCGATCGAGGCTTCCAAATGCGGGAGATTGATTAGAAAAAGGGTTTGGGTCAATTCTCCTGTGGAAAACGTGATGAATCGATCGCTGAAGTGAGGCATCGATCGATCGGTTTCTATGCCTGGAAATTCTTTAATCGCTTGAGTGGGGAGCGTAAACAGATTTGGAAGGGTGGGGATTTGGAGACCCCAAGGTTTGTGGGGGTTGGAGGCGATGATGAGGGTGTAGGGTTGAGGGTTTTCTGTGGGTGAGTTTGTGGATGAATTTGTCGGGTCTGACATGAGATGACGGAGGTCTAGGGTTGGGATGGATTGGGTGTTCCATTCGATCGGTTGGCCGGGGGACAGCACGCGCATAACGACCAACATCGGAATTGCAAATTGCAGCCGATCGATCGTTAGGATAAAGAACTTTTCAGTGGGTTCTATGGGTTTTGGATGTAAGGTTCTACGGCGCATTGGGTGAGGATTTGGGTGAGTTGGTGTTCGAGAAAGGGTTTAGTGAGATAGGCATTGGCACCTAGATGGGCGGCGAGTTTGCGGTGTTTTTCGCCGTTTCGGGAACTGAGAACGACGATCGGAAGCTTGGCTTTAGAATGGTGTTTACGACATTCTTGAAGAAACTCAAACCCGTTCATCACTGGCATTTCCAAATCCGTAAAAACAGCATCTACCTGGCCTACTTGTGCCAACACTTGCAGCGCTTCGCGTCCATCACGGGCACTGAGACAGATGTAGCCTAAGGTACTAAGACTTTCGGTCAGGAGTCCTCGCATCGTCAGCGTGTCATCAACCACTAAAATAGTGGCCGATCGTCCGATTTCGCCTTGCACTGAGGTTTGAGTTAGAGGGCAGCGCTGAGGGAAGTGCTCGATCGGTAAGTGGGCCTGAAAGACTCGATGGGCTTGGATTAATTCGCGGCTGTCGAGAACGGGAACAAGCGTGCCGTTGCCAAGAACCGTGCAGCCACAGAGATAGTCGGGAATCGGGACTAGAGTATTGAAGGGTTTGATAACTTGCTCTTGACGCTGGATTATTTGATCGACGACCAACGCAAGCAGTCTATTGTCATGTTCAATAATTACGATCGGACTGGACTCGGGATTGGGAAGTGCGAGGGTTTGGAGCTGAGTATCGATCGTGAACGGCAATGGGTAATGTCGCTGAAAAATAGCTAAATCTGCAATCTCAATGAGTTCATCCTCATCTCGATAAAACGATCGACCTTCTAACGTTTCTATTTCACTCGGTTGAATCATGACGATTCCGGCAAGAGAATCAACGGGAACAGATAGCAATAGGTTTTGAGTCCGAAAGACTAATAGATCAGCGATCGTTAGGGTCAACGGGAACGTTAACCGAAACATTGTGCCTTCACCCACTTCAGAGAACACGCACACTTCGCCTTTTAGACACCGGAGATTTTCTCGAACAGAATCCAATCCCACGCCGCGCCCTGAGAGTTCGCTGACTTGGATGGCGGTGGAAAATCCAGGCTCAAAAATGAATTCGAGAATGTTGGTATCGCTCAGATGATTCGCCGCTTCGAGGGTGGTCAATCCCATGGCGATCGCTTTAGTTCTGATTCGATTGAGGTCAATGCCGTTGCCGTTGTCGCGGATCTCGACGTAGGTGAGATTGCCTTGATGATACGCTTTGATAGCGATCGTTGCGGGGTCAGATTTGCCGTGAGACTGTCGCGTGAGGGGACTTTCGACGCCGTGGTCAAAGGCATTGCGCACCAGGTGAACCAGTGGATCGAATAGCTTTTCTAACACGGCTTTGTCGATGAGGGTGCTGGTGCCAATGAGTTCGACGGTGACGTCTTTGTTGTATTTGACGCAGAGGTCTCGGACCATGCGAGGGAATCGCTGGAGGATTTGTTCAATCGGGAGCATCCGAATCCAGAGTAAATCGTTCTGAGTATCGCGCAGGGTTTGAAATTTTTTGCGTTGTTGTTGCTGTTGTTGTTGGGCTAGGAGCGTGAGATCTTGGAGAACTTCTTTGAGGCAAGCGAGTTCTTCGGTCGCGCTTTGGGTTAGGTTTTGGGCGGGAGTGTAGGTATCGAATTGGAGGGGGTCGCTGAGGATTTGGGTGACGGCGTGGGTACTGAAGGGTGTGTTGGCGTGTGGGAGCGCTGGGAAGTTGGGCGATTGTGGGATTGCGGCTTCTTTGTTGTGGAGATCTTGGAGGGAAAGCTGGATTTTTTCAAATTGCTGAACGCGGTGGTTCATATTTTGTAAAATCCGATCGAGTTGTTGTTGTTGAAGTTTGGCGGCATTTTCGTAGGTGATGAGGTTGCCGACGTGGGCACTGAGCTGGTCGAAACGATGGCGATCGACCCGCAAAACATTGGACAAAACAGGGGTATTCACTTCGGGCGGTTTGGCAGCCGCAGCTATCCCCAAAGTGTGAACCGTTTGAATCTTAGTTTGAATCTTATCCTTACTCTCTTGCTCCCCCAAACTTAGGGGCTGGGGGGCTATTTGGGCCATAGGATTCACGATCGAGACCGTCGGTTGTGTAAAATCCAGTTTGGCAGTGGGCGCAGACTTGGGGCGGGCCATGGCAAGGAGGAGATCGCTGGGAGTGCCGCCGATCGTCCGATCGCCGTCTATTACGCTTTGGTAGGCCGATCGAAAGTTTTGAATGGCGAGCTTGGTGAGGGCGATGCCTTGGTTCGGGTGGTGGTTGAGGGCAGTGATGACGGCTTGGGCGATGTGCTGAAAACCGGGAAGATTGGTCATTTCACCAACGCCGATGAAGACGTCCGCCTGAGCGCGCAATTCTCCCGCGATCGCCCGATCGGTTGTGCCTTGTTTGATTTGCTGCACAAGATGCTGAATGCCTTGCGCCACATCGCCCGAGAAAATAATTTGGACGAGATCGATTCCTAAATCGCTCATGCTCGGAAGTTCACCGTGGTCGGCAGCTATTTCGTCAGCCAGGATAGTTTTAAGTCGATCGAACGTCGGCTGAGATCGGCTCACCCAGTCGGTTCTGAGATTGGAACTAGTAGTAGATTCAGTCTGATCAATCTCCTGACGCAGTGGCATTTGGAGCGCATCAAATGCGAGCATCAACAGTTCTTTGAGTTCTGCATCAATGGGTTTTTTGTATCGGTACAGCGCCCGAAAAACTTCCTCAAGCTGGTGAGCAATGGACTCGATCGTCCCTAGCCCCATACTAGCCGCGCAACCTTTAATGGAATGGGCTGCCCGCATGAGGGTATTGAGCTGCGAGGGTTCTGCATGGCCCTGAAGGTTAAGCAATCCGTCTTCGAGAGTGTGAAGCAGATCGGGAGCTTCTTGGAGGAAGATTTGGTAGGCTCGATCGACTCTGGGGGCAAAAAGGGTGGTCATGGGAATCACACGTTGAGGTTGGGCAGTTGACCTGGAGGTTTAATGCTTAGTACAGGACAAAAGATTGAAAGTCCTTAGGAGAGGGACTTTTAGAAGTAACCACACACCTAAGAATCCCTCATAATTGAGATTACCCTATTCACCCGATCTTGCATCAACACGTCGGATAGCAGAGCTAGGGCTGCACGATCGAAGTTGCTAGATGATTGTTGACTTGGACTAAAATAGTAATATTGACCCACGCCGATCGGTGACAAATCCTTGAGCATTTGATCGGACAGTTAAAATCTGCTTCGGATAGTATTACTCAGTAATAGATTGAGCGATCGTCCCTCCCCAAATCCAATCCCACAGCATTCCCTTCACTATTCTCACTTCTGACTTCTCAATTCCTCCTCAGAGGTTTTCCACCATTTGCGCACCCGTTTCATCTCTTTTTCCACATTCAATCCGGGATTTCACGCTGTTAATTTTCCGCTCTCATGAGTGCTTTAAATCCAGCTTGAATAAAATGCTGATCATATGAAAGTGCGCCTGTAATCTTATATTCGGCCATGATGATAAAAGACAGACAATCCGTTAGGCTCCAAGCTTTGTCAGGACGTTAGGAATAAAGTTCAATCAAAACCAGCTCAGTAGTGACAATTTGGCTTGGTTGAAGGGTACGGGACAACCGAACGGCGATCGAATGCAATTGATCATAGCGATTTAAGATGGCAATCCAGTAGGCGATGTCTGCAAAAACTTGAGTCATGTTTTGAATTAGGATTCGAGCGGTGCGGCATGAGTTTGATAGCTGTCGAAGTTGAGGGAAAGATCGGTGGGAAGGGTTTGCCAGTCTTGGTCAGGGATTTGCTGGGCGATCGTAAGGAGTTTTTCCCAGATGGGTGTTGGGGAAATAATCTCGTTCTGTCGTTTCTGTTTTAAGGCTTCAACAAAGTCCAGTACGGCGGTTTGTTGATCATCTGGCAGATCAGCTAATGCAGCGATTACTTTTTCTGCAACAGTCATAGTCACACCTCATCAATTTTGCTTAATTGTACCCGATCGGCTCAAACTCTAAGCAAGTCACGATCGTCCCTCCCCAACTCTAATCCCTGCACTATTCTGACTTCTCAATTCCTCTAGGTCGGGTTTCCACGGATCGTTTATAATATCCATATTCATTCTGTCAGGTCGTGAAAATGTCGATCGTCATTGATCTCAGTCCAGAGGTAGAAGCTCGTCTCCGGAGCAAAGCGTTGAAACGGGGTCAAGATATGAACCTGATGGTAGCGGAACTCCTTCAAGTGGTTCTGACTTGGGAAGAGGAGGATTTGGCGGAGTCGATCGCGGCGATTCAGGAAGGGTTGGATGATTTTGAGGCGGGTCGGTTTCAGTCGTTTGAGGAATTTGCACGGGCAAAACGGAAAATGTTTGATGTGACGATCGGAGCATGATTTATAGTCTTGATGTATCTAGTGTTGCGTCGGATGAAGCTGACCGTGCAGCGCTGAGTATTGCAAATATGTTGGGTGTGGAGCGAGCAAAGGATTGGTACGACGGTTTGCTTTTAGCGATGGATTCCCTGACAACGATGCCCAGACGGTGTGCTTTAGCCCGTGAGAATGAGTTCTTTAGTCAAGAGATTCGCCAACTTTTGTATGGGCGAGGGCGGAATGCTTATCGAATTGTATTTACAGTTTTGCCAGGTGATGAAGTGTCGATCGTCCGTATTTTGCGGATTCGTCATTCGTCGCAGTTGACGATCGGTGAGGCACCTGAGTAAGAAGCATAAAAAGTCGATGGTCTACGACCGACCGGAGGTCATCGCCCCTTTCCAATTCTAATCCCTTCACCATTTTCACTTCTTAATTCTCAATTCCCTCGCCCGTTTCATCGTCCTGTTCCACATTCAATCTATCGCATCGCCGATCGCAGTCCCAACCCACCGATTTGGCGGGCTGAGGATAGTATGTGCGCTCACCTTTACACAAATACGTCTACACCTTGAACTTGGCCACACTCACTTGGAGCGCATTCGCCACTTCGACTAGGTTGTCAAACGATGCAGCCACGGTGACCGATCGGACCGACGTTTTGTTGGCGATATCGGCGACCTGTTCCATGGTGTGGCTGACCTTGGTGGAGGCAGTGGTTTGGGCGGCGGCGGCGACGGAGATTTCGCGGACGAGCTGGTTGATTTCGCGGCTGACGGCTCCGATTTGGGTGAGCTTGGTGCGGGATTCTTGCACAAGCTGGGTGCCGACGACGACTTGCTCAGTTCCGGCGTCCATAGCCAAGACAACTTCATGGGTCTGAGCCTGGATTTCTTGGACGAGCTGCTCGATTTCGGCGGTGGCGGCGGTGGACTGCTGGGCGAGGGTTCGGACTTCTTCAGCCACCACGCCAAACCCTCGACCATTTTCACCTGCACGGGCCGCTTCGATCGCCGCATTTAGCGCAAGAAGGTTGGTTTGGGCCGCAAATCCACTGATCAGGTTAACCACTTTGGAAATGCGCTGGGAGGCTTCTCCGAGGGATTTTACTTTCTTCGAGGTTTCGGCCACCGTGTCCCGAATCAGGGAAATCCCTTGCACCGTTTGGTTCATGGCACTGTCGCCTGCCTCGATCGCCTTAGTGGCAATGAGGACACCCTGTTCAGCCTTGTGAGCGCGGGTCACGACGCCCTGCATGGATTGAATAAGGGTTTGGATGTCTTGAATGGCGGATTCGATCGCTGTCTTTTGTTCAATGGATTCTTTGGACAGGCCATCGACGGCGATCGCATTGTCTGAGGCGGTGTCGGACACGGTGCTGGAGGCGGTTTTGACCTGGGTGACGATTTGCCGCAGGGAGTTAATAATCGCATTGTAGGAATCGGCGATCGTGCCAATTTCGTCGGGGGTGACGACAGCGCGAACGGTAAGATCGCCTTGGCTGACGGGTTCGACTTCCATCAACAGTTCGATCGCCCGTTTTTGCAGGAATTCTCGGGCGGTGCGCTGTTCGTGGGCGATCGCATCGGCATCGGCGCGAGCTTCAGCGCGGGCACCTTCGGCGTAGGTTAGTAGGTAGGATTGATCTAGCGCAAACCCAAGCTGGACAGCGATTTGGCGGAAGAGTTCGATTTCTTCGGCTTCCCACGATCGGGGGGCGCGGCAGTGGTGGGCGGCGAGAAGGCCGATGAGTTTGCCATTACGCAGGACGGGGACGACGATGTTGGCTTGGACTTGGATGCCTTGCAAAATGGCGCGGTGACAGTCAGCTATTTCGTCCTCAATCACATCATTGAGAACCGAGTAGCCGCCGCCTTGGAATTTTTCGAT
>JAYUJY010000148.1:0-69261 GCA_043764895.1 Synechococcales cyanobacterium
GAACACATTGAGTGCATCCGATGCAGGTGTCGTAGATTTTAACGGTATGAGACATAGTATGGAAGGCTCCAGATCAGTGCGCTTGCAACATCTGTAGTCCGTCGGTTCAGCTTAAAGGCACGGGATGCGATCGCAGGGTAACGCGATAAAAACTGAAAATTCAAAGACTGGACGTTTACTCAACGTTTACAGACTGAAAACTTACAACACAACACCCGTGTCTTGAAGTTAAACCTCAAGAATCAATGCCTAGTTTACTCGACGGGGTTTAGACTCCTACCTGAGCGGTTGCAAAACTTTGCAAATAGAATTTTTGGAGACCGTAGTGGAGCCGCAGTGCTATCAGCCGAAACGCAAAAAAAAGACCCCCTGCGAAGCATGGAATTTCACCAAATCTTCACAGAAGGAGCTATCAGAGTGCATCTTACTGCTCTCCTTATTCCCCTTGCGATCGACGCTTCCGGATAAAACGTCTGCACTTGGATAGATTATTAGAGACCCAGTGTGGGAGGCATTCGCTTCAATGGAAGAGAGGCACACTAGAGCGGACTCATCTTCGGGATGCCGATCGCTCTGGGGTAATAATTGGGGGTTGGAGAAGTTTTATGCAAAATTAAGCAAGTCCGGGCGCTCTGACTCAGCGGCGTCGTGAAGGTGTCGCAAGCATGGAGCGTGCCGCCGAGGTGTTCGATGGCCTCTTGAAGATCGTCACTCTCCTCCTCACTCCACTGCCCCCGATACAAAATCGCCCAGCCGCCCACCTTGAGTAAAGGCAGCGCATATTCTGTACAGACATTAGCCGTTGCTACCGCTCGAATCGTCACAATGTCGTAGCGTTCCCGGTGGGCACGTTCTTGGCCCAGTTCTTCAGCTCGGTTCACAAGACATTGTGCCGCAGGAAGATTAAATTCTTCGATGCTCTCTCGGATGAACTGAATTTTCTTGCGAGTAGAGTCCACTAGCGTTACGGTCCAGTCGGGCTTTGCAATGGCGATCGGCAACCCCGGAAACCCGCATCCTGTCCCAATGTCAATCACACTTTGCGGCCCTTCAAATAGCGGAAGTGAGGGAGAGAAGACGCCCCGTAGGGAATCCCATAGATGCTTCTCCCAAAATTCTGATGGCTCTGTGATTCGGGTCAAGTTCAGCCGTTGATTGCCCGCGACGACGGCCTCGTACAGGCGCTGAAACTGCTGCTGCTGTTCATCACTGGGTTGCCAGTCAAGGGTCGATCGCCAGAGGTCAAGCGAAGTGGGGAGGGAGTCCATGGGGGAGAGCAGCACTAGAAAATAGGAGAATTTGATATATTACTATCCCATATCTCTGATCCGACTAACGGCTAATCCCACTAACGTCGATCTTTAAGGTGGCAACGGACACAGACTCCACCGTTCCGCCGTGGATTTTCCAGGCACAATCGGCAATTTCTAATAGCTCCGCCGCATCATGGGACACCACGAGCAGCGTCCAGTGTTGTTTGAGCTTATCTAAGAGGGCGACGAGTTGCCGACGGCTAGACCAGTCCAAGCCCGCCGTCGGCTCATCCAGAAGCAAAATATGCGGCTGACGAATAAGCTGTACCGCAATGCCCAGTCGCCGCTGTTGGCCGCCACTTAAGTCATGGGGCGGGGTCTGAAGAGAAATTGCGTCTAGGCCCACTTCCGCCAGCACTTCCCGCAATCGATCGCTAGTCACGTCAGGATGCCCAAGCCGCAGCTCTTCCAAAATCGTCCCCCCACAAAAATGTCGTTCCGGGAACTGAAAGACAATGCCACAGAGTTGCTGAAGGTAGAGCGCATTCAGCTCTTGTTCGCGCCAAAAAAGCGATCCACTCGTCGGCTCGGCTAGTCCAGCCAAAATTTCCATCAAGGTGCTTTTTCCAGACCCACTCGGCCCGACAATAACCCCCAACTGTTGGGCGGGAAGGTCTAGATCGACGTCCTTCAAGATGGGAGCGGGGACGACGGTCGGATGATAAGACAGGTTGCGAAGATGAAGCATTGTGGATGGATTGCGGGTGGGGCGAAGAAGGTCAAGTCAAAAAGCTTACCTAGTCCGTCTAGTGTAGCCAATTTCAGGAACTTGCCCGATCGATCCATCGTCCCTGGGACTTAGAATTCAGCTTAGAATGCAACAGAATTCAACTCCACCTCATCTATAGTTTAGGTCAATAGGTTTACAGGCATGGCAATTCGCACGGGTATTCGCATGGATTCAACGCTTCTGGGTTCAACGCTCCGATCGACCTCGATCGCCTTTCTCTTCGGTGTACTATTCGCCAGTACAATCGCTATTTCCCCGGCCTCTGCGAAAGATCCTTTTGGTCGCGCCACCGCCAAACCGATCGGTGACCAAACCGAAGCGGTGTTCAATGCCATGTTTAAGGAAGGCGACTACATCAAAGCCAAAAATCTTTTGGGCGATGCTGAAAAGGCAGAACCCAACGAACCGTTGCTCCACGCCCTCAAAGCCTCCTTACTCTTTGCAGCTTCCACTAAAGAAGATGACACCAATAAAGGCGATTCCGCCGGATTTTTAACCGCTGCACTGGCTACCCAGAAAGCCGCAACCGAACTCCTCAAGACCGATGTTGCCCGTGGAAATCTCTACTTAGCCGTGGGCAACTTCCTAGAGAGCGCTCATTTCATCGCCACCAAAGGCATCGTTCAAGGCACCCCTGACGCCCTTGGCAAACTCACCAATGCCTTTAAATACCTGGGTGAAGCTGAAAAGAGCGATCCCAATGACCCTGAGATGAACATGATTAAAGGCACCATGGATCTCCTGCTTGCGGTCAATATCAACCTTCCCCTTTCCGATGCCAACGCTGCGATCGATCGCATTACCAATAAATCTGGACCCAAATACATCGCCGATCGGGTTTTGGCTTGGGGATACCGCGACATGAACCAGCTCGACAAAGCCGTTGCAGCGGTCGATCGATCGATCTCCGTGACGCCTAATAACCCTGAAGTCTATTATCTAAAGGGTCAGATCTTGTATAAGCAGGGCAAAAAAGTTGAGAGCGTCGTGCTCTTCAAAAAAGCACTGGAAAACCCAGACAAACTCCCCAAGTCACTGCAAGGACAGTTTTGTCACGATTTAGGCCAAGCGGACAAAGCGGCGGCCCAAACTGTCAAGGTGTGTAAGAGCTAGTGTTAGACTGCTAGCCGGGAATGCCTTAATTCGTAGCGGTCCATGCAAGTATTTTTTCGCGAGTACGATCCGTTTAATGTCTGGATCTGGGTCAACTTTCCGATGAATCCATCGGAAATGGAGAAGCAGTACATAGAAGAAGTCTTCACCTCCTGGTTTTACCTCGGTAAGCTGGGAGCGTTCAACGCCGAAAGCCTCCAAATCCAAGATGTGGGAATGGAGGTCAGCAATATGTTTTACGACAATGAGCAGGCTGAAGACTCCATGATGGCGCTCATGCACAACATGGGCGAGTTTGAATACGAAGAGGATTGGGCACGCTGCTGGTTTGATTTGGGGACCAGCGATGCCCTTGCCTTAGACATGCTAGTCAACGCAGTTCGTCAACTCAGTAAGGACTTTGTGGCGATCGATCGCCTCGTGATTGGCGGTGAAAATGACGACTGGCCGATTCCTGAAGGCTCGAAGCCAGAATTTGCCGATGGCCGAGATGAGTGGAACCAATAACCTTACAAGGACCGTCAACCCATACCGCTATGAGCAACCCAACTGAGCACACAGTCGTTTTTCCGCCGCCTTATATTCGCACCGTCGCGATCGCCCTTATTCGTCGAGGCGATCAAATCTTGGTGGCAGAAGGGTTTGATAGTAAGAGCCAAACTCACTTTTACCGCGCACTCGGGGGCGGAGTCGAATTTGGAGAAACGAGCTGGGACGGCTTAGTGCGAGAGTTTCAAGAGGAGCTAAGCACTGAAATCATCCAGTCCAAATACCTGGGCTGTCTGGAAAACATTTTTGAGTGCTATGGCAATCCCGGCCATGAAGTCATCTTTGTTTACGAATGCGAGTTTGCCGATCGAAGCCTTTACGAACCCAATGAACTGACCTTCGTCGAAGGCGATACCCAAAAGCTAGCCAAGTGGATCGCTGTTTCTGAGTTTAAATCAGGCGATCGACGATTGGTACCAGCGATCTTTGAAACCTATTTGTAACGAGATT
This sequence comes from Synechococcales cyanobacterium, assembly GCA_043764895.1. Taxonomy (GTDB): domain Bacteria; phylum Cyanobacteriota; class Cyanobacteriia; order Leptolyngbyales; family Leptolyngbyaceae; genus JAAFJU01. The sequence goes on from JAYUJY010000148.1 coordinate 4,156, forward strand.
AAATTTAGAGCAAAAAGACCCCCATCCCATGATTAGGAGCCTTTGCGTTCCTTAGCGGCGGAACATACTAGCTACGGAACATACTGCTCACGGAGCATTCTTCATGAACCCGCGAAATCGTCTCACCAATCAAGGTCGCGACCGACAAAATTCGCAACTGTGGGAAACGTTGACTCTCTGGAATGGGAATCGTGTTGGTTACAATCACTTCTTCAAGACACCCATTGGACAACCGCTCAATAGCAGGGGGAGAGAAGACTGCATGAGTCGCACAAGCATAGACCTGCCGCGCACCATGTTCTCGCAGTACCCTTGCCCCTTCAGAAATAGTCCCTGCCGTGTCGATCATGTCATCGACCAACACTGCCGTTTTCCCTCGGACATCCCCGACCACATTCATCACCTCAGCGACATTGTGCGCCTGACGACGTTTGTCAATAATCGCCAATGGAGCGTCGCCAAGGCGGCTGGCAAACGCACGGGCACGGGCCACCCCACCAACATCCGGCGACACAACCACAATGTCTTCAAGCTTTTTACTCTTGAGATACTCCACTAGAATCGGGGATCCGTAGACGTGATCGACCGGAATATCAAAATAGCCCTGAATCTGAGCTGAATGCAGATCCATCGCAATAATCCGACTCGCTCCCGCTTGGGTCAGCAAGTTGGCCGCAAGTTTGGCCGTAATCGATTCACGTCCAGCGGTCTTACGATCGGCGCGAGCGTAGCCATAATAAGGAATCACCGCCGTGATTTGTCGGGCCGATGCCCGTTTGCACGCATCGATCATGATCATCAATTCCATCAGATGATCATTCACCGGACGGCAAGTTGGCTGCATGATGTAGACATCACACCCCCGAATCGACTCCAAAATTTGAACGTAAATTTCGCCATCAGCAAAACTTTTACGAATCATCGGACTCAGCTCAATCCCCAGATACCTCGCCACCTCATTGGCCAGAACCGAGTTTGAGTTTCCCGCTAGCAGACAGAGACGGTTGTTCTCAGACGATATAACCGGAGCGGTCGGGAAGGTTAGAGTTGCAGCACGAATCACATTAAGCCCTCAAACGCTTTCAACGTAATATTGACAGTAGAAACCCAAAACAATTGTCCTAGATTCTGCCAGAACAAAAAGTTCATTAAAAAATATTTTCTAAGCAGTGATAAAAAGAGCCTTGCAAAATAAGGATCCGCAATGTTCATGCTATTTATGTTCAGAGCGAACAAAGAAAACTTAATTAATACAGTGGGGTCCATTGTTGCAAACTTCGCGATCGTCTGCCAAGTCCATCGCACTAGAATGTTTACAGAATACTAATACAGTTTTCTTATATGAGGCATAAGAAAATTTATGCGGCGACAAGAGAATTTAGCAGAATCTTACAACACTATAGGACACGCTCCCATGACGCTCATCGATCGCATTAGCGAACACATCAAAACGGCTATGAAAGCGAAGGACAAACTTCGTCTAGAAACCTACCGAAGCATTAAAAAAGTCCTGCTCGACAAAGAAGTCAGTGTCCGACCCAGCGGCCAAACCGAGCTGACTCCTGAGCAAGAAATCGAAGCCTTAGTCCAAATTGCCAAACAGCGCCGAGATGCCATAGAGCAGTACACTAACGCTCAACGCCTCGATCTCGCTGAAAAAGAGGCATTGGAGCTAGCGGTGATTGAAGAGTTTTTGCCGCAGCAGATGACGGACGACGAGGTGGGGGCAGCGATCGACGCGATCATCCTCCAAGTCGGGGCAACGTCTGCCAAGGACATGGGAAAAGTCATGGGCGTTGCGATGCAGCAGCTTAAGGGCAAAGCGGACGGGAAGAAGGTGCAAGAACAGGTGAAGGCCAAGCTGAACTAAAAATTTTTGCGAAAATTTTCGCGACGTTGGGTTTGGGGCACGGCAAGCCAAAGGTGGGTTTGGGGCACGGCAAGCCATGCCCCTACGGGTCTCTGTAAAGATGAATCTGTAGGGGCATGGCCATGCCGTGCCCCAAACCCAACGAAGAACAGATCAAGGCTCTAGATTGGATTGATTTCAAGATATTGATTCTCAGATACGCATTACTCAAGCCATGCACCAGAAGGGCAATGCGATCGCGCCAAAATTCTAAAGCAGATGTAAACTTGAGTTTGAACTGACAGACGGTTACTTCAGTCCCAGACCTAAATTTTCAGAACCCGACGTTTTTTGGCTAGGCATCTATGCAACCCCCGATTTCCACAGGCACGATTCTCCAGAGCCGCTACCGTTTGCTCAACCTCATCGGACAGGGCGGCTTCGGTCGGACTTACCTTGTTGAGGATCAGGGTCGCTTCAACGAACTCTGCGCCCTCAAGGAGCTGAACCCGCCACAGGGAGACTATGCCTTTGGAAAATCGAAAGAACTCTTCCAGCGTGAAGCCCAAATTCTGCACCAAATCGAGCATCCCCAAATCCCCAAGTTCAGGGCCACGTTTGAGGAAGATCATCGGTTGTTCTTAGTTCAAGATTTTGTCGAAGGTAAGACCTACCGGGAAATTCTTGACGATCGCAAAACCCGTGGATTTGTCTTCGCTGAGAAAGAAGTGGTTGACTTGATGCAGAAAATTTTGCCAGTCCTGACCTACTTGCATGGCAAAGGAATTATTCATCGCGACATTGCGCCAGACAACATCATGCTGCGCGATCGGGATCAGCTTCCGGTGCTGATCGATTTTGGCGTGGTCAAAGATATTGCGACTCGCCTCCAAACGCCAGAAACGCTGAAACAATCCACCACAGTCGGGAAACTTGGCTACGCACCCATTGAGCAGATGCAAACGGGCAATGCCTATCCCAACAGCGATCTCTACGCGCTAGCCGTTACAGCGATCGTCCTTCTCACTGGACGCGAACCTCAAGAACTCCTGGATGACAATACGATGACTTGGCATTGGCAACGCTGGTGTCAAGTGAGTCCGGGGTTTGCGCAGGTCATAAGCCGAATGTTGAGCTACACGCCAGCCCAGCGATTTCCATCTGCCACCGACGTCAGTGGCGCACTAGCAAACCTAGCACAACCAGGCCAATCGGGGGTGCAGCAGACTGTTGCCCCGTCTGACTCGACCCAGCCGCCTTCTAGACCCGCTGTCGGATCCCAAATGGCCACGGTGGCGATCGGTCGTGACTATGAGGATGAGCAGGATCTGGCACCTCGTCCGTCCGTAAAACGATCGCCAGCGGCTATTCCAGAACGCAATACGCTCTGGGATGACCCGTGGGCCGTGGGTTTGATTGCAATGGGTCTCATTAGTCTTGCAGGCATCGGCACTTATTTGGTCACTAATGCGCTCAAAGCTAAGCCTCCTGTCACTGAAACGACTCCGCCTGTCGTCGTCACTGAACCCACCCCCACGCCCAAGCCCAGTATCAAACCGACCCCAAAACCGATCGCCTCGCCCATTAGCTTCGAGCAAAAACTAGAGTTGACCTCCGGTAAGCCCACGACCCGCAGTGGCAACCTCAAATCGAATCAGACCGCCAACCTCACGTTCAGTGGCAAACAGGGTCAAGCCCTTGATGCGGTTGTTAATGGCGAAGGGGTTTTGATGACTATTTTTAGTCCTGAAGGTCAGCCTGTAAACGATCGGGCCAAACGAGTGTCTAGCTGGAATGGCGTGCTTCCTCTCACAGGCGAATATAATATTCAGCTCAAAACCGTCAAAAACCTAGACAGCTCAGACTACAAATTAGATCTTGACCTCAAAGACCCGCCCAAGCCTTTACCGGAACCCATCATTACCCCGTCCCCCGTCATTCCTGAAAAGCCGATCGACGGCAGCGGCACCATCAAAACTGAGCGTGTGCTGTTTGATCCCGGCAAAACGAGTACCCAAATCTTAAATCCCATCAAGTCTCCGGAAGTCATTCGATACCTTGTCTCCGCAAGAGCAGGCCAAACCCTGGATGTCTCCGTCCAAGGCGCAACGCTGAGTGTGCTGGGTTCCGATGGTAAGCCGTTGCCGGATGCGACCGATCGGCCTAACTGGCGGGCGCTGCTCGCCACAAGCGGAGACTACATCATCGAAGTCAATGCAAAATCGCCGTTCACCCTCAACATAGAAGTCAAATAGCCATGAAAACTGCCCCAAATGCCCTGCTGATAACGGGCACAGATACCGATGCGGGAAAAACGGTTCTAACCGCAGCGCTCATGGCCTATTGGCAACAATATCGTCAACCGCAATCTGTTGCCATTTTGAAGCCCTTTCAATCTGGAATCGGCGATCGAGAGTTCTACGTCAAGTTGTTTGACCTTCAGCAAACCCTAGACGAAATTAATCCCGTTCATTTCAATGCGCCCCTTGCCCTGCCGATCGCCGCTGCATTGGAAGGCAAGACGATTTCTATGGAAGTCCCTTGGCGAACCTTGCAATCGCTGATGCAACGCCATGATTTTGTCTTAATCGAAGGCGTCGGTGGTCTCGGATCGCCCGTGACCTTTGAAACGACGGTGGCTGATCTCGCAGCAGACTGGAAAGTGCCGATTGTTCTAGTCGTTCCCGTGAAGCTCGGCGCGATCGGTCAAGTGGTTGCCAACATTGCCTTAGCCGAGCGATCGGGACTTTGGGTTAAGGGTATTGTGCGTAATTGTGCCACTCCATGTAGTGAGGAGGACATAGAAAACTGGGCAAACCAAGCGTTAATTGAGCAGTTGACGGGCATCCAAGTGATGGGGACGTTGCCGTATTTAGAGTCCATAGACGATCGTGATCAGCTTGCAAAGGCCGCTTCTAATTTAGACTTAGAGATGCTGATTCCTAGCTTGAAATTAGCCTTAAAATAGAGTTGGCTCAGGTCAAGAGTGTGACCTAAGGAGCCATCTGAAGCGTTGTCTGAAGCTGGAACGAATCCCCCCATGAAATTCATCAATCCCAAAACTGATTTTGCCTTTAAAAAGATCTTTGGATCAGATCAAAGTCATGCCATTTTAATCAGCTTTCTCAATGGAATTCTTTACAACGGCACCCCCACGATTCAAGATCTCGAAATTCTAAATCCCTATCAAGCGCCCAAAGTTCTCGGTATCAAAGCAACCTATCTTGACATCCGGGCCAAACTCATCAGCCGCGAGATGGTCATCATTGAGATGCAAGTTCTCAACGTCGCCGGATTTGAAAAACGAGTGCTTTACAATGCTGCAAAAGCTTACTCAATGCAGCTTGACAGTGGTCAGAGCTACGCTAAGCTCAACCCGGTGATTGCCTTGACGATCGTCGATTTTGAGCTATTTCCAGGCGTGAAGGGGGTGATTTCAAGATTTGTTCTGAAAGAACGACAAATGTTAATCGATTACCCGATCAATGACTTAGAGCTTGTTTTTGTCGAACTCCCTAAGTTTAAGCTCACCCTCAATCAGCTTGTGACGCTAACCGATCAGTGGCTCTACTTTTTCCAAAATGCTCCTGGCCTACGATCGGTTCCACCCACGATGCGGGATATCCCAGAAATTCAACAAGCCTTTACGATCGCAGAGCAAGCCCGATTGACCCGCGATGAAATCGATGAACTCGAACGCCAAAGCTTCTACATCTACAATCAAGAAGGTGCGCTAATAAAAGCAACAGAAGACGCGGAAAAACGGGGACTTGAGCGGGGACTTGAGCAGGGGATTGAGCAGGGGATTGAGCAGGAGAAGCTTGACATTGCACAACGGCTGCTGGCGTTGCTCGATAATGAGGCGATCGCTCAAAGCACCGGATTATCTGTAGAGGAGATTCAAGCCTTGCGGTAGTTTAGGTTGCTAGCTTAAGGTCTCAGGTTCACAGACTTTTGCAATAAATCTCTACACAGACGATCCATCGACCCAAATAGAACGTTAGAATCAATACGCCCTTTTTTGTTGTCCCGCAAATGGCAAAGCGTTCTAGCCAATCAAGCCAACCCGATGCAAGCGCAATGCTGAGTGATAAGCTGCCCGACAACACCATCCGCATCCGAGGTGCGCGGCAACACAACCTCAAAAACATTGATCTTGAACTGCCTCGCGACAAGATGATCGTCTTTACGGGGGTGTCGGGTTCTGGTAAATCGTCCCTGGCCTTCGACACCATTTTTGCGGAAGGTCAGCGTCGGTACGTCGAGTCTTTGAGCGCTTACGCCAGACAGTTTTTGGGCCAGGTGGATAAGCCTGACGTAGATTCCATTGAAGGGCTGAGTCCGGCGATTTCGATCGACCAAAAATCGACGTCCCACAACCCTCGCTCCACGGTCGGGACGGTTACGGAGATTTATGACTATTTGCGTCTATTATTTGGACGGGCAGGGGAGCCACATTGCCCAGAATGTGACCGAGCCATCGCGCCTCAATCGATCGATCAGATGTGCGATCGGATCATGGAGTTGCCTGACAAAACGCGGTTCCAGATTCTAGCGCCTGTGGTTCGCGGAAAAAAAGGGACACATAAGAAAACGATCTCTAGTATCGCGTCTGAAGGCTTTGCTCGGGTCCGCATTGATGGTGAGGTTCGTGAACTTAGCGACGCGATTGAACTCGATAAGAACAAGTATCACGACATCGAAATTGTGGTCGATCGGTTAGTCCGAAAAGACGACATGCAGGAACGCCTTGTGGATTCGCTCAGGACGTGTCTGAAGCATTCCAGCGGAATCGCCATTATCCATATCATTCATAGTGCAGAGAGCAAAACCGATGGTCCAGACGAGAAATCGGCATCGGGAAGCTCTAGTGAAAATCTTGAGGCACATCCCCTCGAACCCGCTCCAGCTAAACTGTCGGATTTAGTTTTTAGCGAAAACTTTGCCTGCCCAGAACATGGTGCGGTCATGGAGGAACTATCGCCTCGACTGTTTTCGTTCAACTCGCCCTATGGTGCTTGCCCTGATTGTCATGGACTCGGAAGCTTGCGTAAGTTTTCCCCAGACCTAATTATTCCCAATCCCACGCTGCCCGTCTATGCCGCGATCGCCCCTTGGTCTGACAAAGATAATACGTACTATCTGTCCTTATTGTGTAGCGTGGCCGAAGCCTACAGTTTTGACATCAAAACGCCGTGGGAACAGTTGCGCGATGACCAAAAAGAAATCGTGCTTTACGGTTCCCCCGATCCGATTTGGATTGAAACGGACTCTCGTTACCGCGAAGCCAAGGGCTACAACCGCCGCTACGAGGGCGCGCTGCCGATGCTAGAGCGTCAGTATCAAGAAGCTAGCTCCGATACCCACAAGCAAAAACTCGAACAATATCTCATCGATCAACCCTGCGAAACTTGTAGTGGATTTAGACTTAAGCCGGAATCGTTGGCGGTAAAGATTGGGCAATTCCGGATTCACGATCTCACAGGCGTCTCAATTCGAGAATGCCTCAAGCGTATCAATGAACTGAATCTAACGCCTAAACAAGCCAAAATTGCGGATTTGGTGCTGCGGGAAATTCGGGCACGATTGAGCTTTTTGCTGGATGTTGGATTGGATTACCTGACGCTCGATCGACCTGCCATGACGCTTTCCGGCGGTGAGGCCCAGCGGATTCGGCTTGCGACTCAGATTGGATCAGGATTAACTGGAGTCTTGTATGTTCTGGATGAACCGAGCATTGGGTTGCACCAGCGCGACAATACTAGACTTCTTTCAACGTTGACGAAACTGCGCGATCTCGGCAATACGCTGGTCGTGGTTGAACATGACGAAGAAACCATGCGCGCAGCAGACTTTATCGTGGATATTGGTCCTGGTGCGGGCGTTCACGGCGGGAATATTATTTCCAAGGGCAGCATGGAGGATTTGCTAAATGCCGAAGAATCTCTCACGGGCGCGTACCTATCGGGGCGTCTGAAAATTGTAACCCCTGCTGTTCGACGTCCCGGCAATGGTCGGATGATTACGATTACCAACGCCGATCGCAACAATCTGCAAGGCATTGATGTAGTGATTCCTATGGGCAAACTCGTCTGCATTACAGGCGTGTCTGGTTCGGGAAAATCAACGCTGATTAATGACTTGCTGCACCCCGCGATTCAAAACCACTTTGGCCAAAAGGTGCCCTTCCCGAAGAATGTTGCTCAAATCACCGGGCTAGACACCCTCGATAAGGCGATCGTCATTGACCAGTCGCCGATCGGACGGACGCCCCGGTCCAACCCAGCGACCTATACCGGAATCTTTGACATTGTGCGCGATGTGTTTGCGACGACGATCGAGGCGAAGGCGCGTGGATACAAACCCGGACAGTTTTCGTTTAATGTAAAGGGCGGTCGCTGTGAATCCTGTGCAGGACAGGGCGTGAACGTGATTGAGATGAATTTCTTGCCGGATGTGTATGTGCAGTGCGAAGTCTGTAAAGGCAAACGCTACAACCGCGACACCTTGCAAGTAACGTTCAAAGGTAAGTCCATTGCGGATGTGCTGGACATGACTGTGGAAGCAGCCTGCGCGTTTTTCGAGAATATTCCTCAAGCTCACGCGAGACTCAAGACGTTGTTTGATGTGGGGCTGGGCTATATGAAAATTGGGCAACCTGCGCCGACTCTCTCTGGCGGAGAAGCCCAGCGGGTCAAACTTGCGTCCGAACTCTCCCGGCGAGCGACCGGAAAAACGCTGTACCTAATCGATGAGCCGACGACTGGACTATCGTTCTACGATGTTCACAAACTCCTTGATGTCGTGCAGCGGCTAGTCGATAAAGGCAACACGGTCCTAACGATTGAACACAATCTTGACGTGATTCGCTGTAGTGATTGGGTGATTGATCTCGGTCCTGAGGGCGGCGATCGGGGTGGGAAAGTGATTGCGTTCGGAACGCCTGAAGAGGTGGCGATCGTACCTGAATCTTATACGGGACACTATCTAAAAAGAGCGCTTGAAATCTATCCCATGGGTGGAAGCCTCTGATTTAAATAAGCAGGAAGACACCACGCTACACCGCCACTTTTTTGCGGTGCGATCGAAATTAACGGGTGTAGACGATCGCCCTGCGATAAAGCATATGCGATCGACTTGCGGGGTGGATGTGCCCTTAAAATAGTCAATCCAAACGCTTGAATCTACAATAACCATCTATTACTTCTAATTCCCTATGTCAGTTCCCATTTGACCTAGATTCCCGTCCCAAGAGAGCTTTCCTCGCCAAGCCCGAATGAATTCTTGGTTGTTCATTTGGATCAGCAGTTTGAGGGCGAGTTCGACGACTTCTTGCTGGGCACTGAGTCCGGTGGCTTTGAGGGCATCGGTAACAAGGATATTATCGATTTCGACGTTGGTTTTCATGATTGTAAGGTTGCTTGTTGCTAAACTTGCAGGCCAACTAATTCAGGTCCATATTCTGATTATATGGATCTGATTATATGGATAAAGCGATCGTATTTAGTCTATCAATCTCAGACATGATTCCCTCTTTCAACGCCTCTTTCCCAAGATAAAGCTAAAAGTAATTTCGATCGTCATCCGATAGAATGAACCCCAAATAGAGTGAACCCTAAGAAATTGAGTTTTTTATACCCAAAAGCCCAACAACACCCTAAACCTTAGGTACCATGCCCATGCGATGAAGCAACTCCGCATCATGGCTCCGAGTTGGATTTGGGGCCGTGAGCAAGACTGGGCCTGTAAAAATCGAATTAGCCCCAGCCACAAAGCACATTGCTTGCAGTTCGTCGCTCATGGCCGATCGCCCCGCTGTCAGCCGCACGATCGCTGTTGGAAACAAAATTCGCGTCGTTGCAATCATGCGCACAATTTCTAGGGGGTCCACGGGAGCTGCATGTTCCAACGGAGTCCCCGGAATCGGAATCAGCGTATTAATGGGAATGGATTCGGGTGTGGGTTCGAGTTTCATTAAGGCTTCAAGAAATTCTAGGCGATCGGTTTGGCTTTCCCCCATGCCAATGATGCCGCCGCAACAGACCGAAATTCCCGCATCGCTAACGGCCTTAATGGTGTCGAGACGATCTTGATAAGTGCGCGTGGTGATGACTTGCTCGTAGTAGGTTGGAGAGGTGTCAAGGTTGTGATTGTAGGCGGTGAGTCCGGCAGCTTTGAGCTTTAAGGCTTGGTGGGGCTGGAGCATCCCGAGAGTGCAGCACACTTCGAGATCAAGCGCTGCGACGTCTTTTACCATGTCCAGAACCCGATCGAACGGTGCGCCATCTTTCACTTCACGCCAAGCCGCGCCCATACAGAACCGGGTGGACCCTGCGGCTTTGGCGGCCTGCGCTTCTTTGAGAACGGCCTCGTGCTGCATCAGCGGTTCAGGCTTAAGTCCGGAGTTATTATGCACACTCTGGGAACAGTAGCCGCAGTCTTCTGGGCAGGCTCCACTCTTAATATTGCCGAGGGTACAAAGCTGAATGGCATGGGGATCATGATGCTCTCGGTGAACCCGCTGTGCTTCAAACATCAAATCCGGTAAGGGCTGCATGTAGATTTGGCGGATGCTATTGAGGTTTGAAGGAGAGACGGCTGTCAGCATAAGAGAATTAGAGACTGGGAAAATAATGTCTTTAAGTCTATCCTGTCGGGTTCTCAAATTCTCAAACGCACGTCTCGTTTCCGGTAAGATTCTTCCTGTAAGATTATGACGATCGGTCATCTAAAGGCGAGTGTGAGTGCGGGATTGTGATCACGTTAACTGAGTTATTGTGGGCGCTGATTGGGTTGCTGCTAACGATCGGGGGCAACTTTTTGAATGCATCTATTGTGGGGGTGCCTTGGTCTTGGACGCCTCAGGGGATTCCAGCGCATTTTTTGGGGGTGAGCTACCAGATTGGGGCGGTGCTGTTTGTCGGCTGTATGGGCGGACGTAATGCGGGGGTGATTTCGCAAGTGGCGTATCTGCTGCTGGGGCTGGCCAATTTTCAGTTTTTTGCTCAGGGCGGCGGATTGAGTTATTTGCGAGAGCCTGTGTTTGGTTATTTGTTGGGTTTTTTGCCCGGTTCTTGGGTTTGCGGGTATTGGGCGTTTCGATCGGCTCCTCGGTTAGAGTGGCTGGCGGGATGCTGTTTGAGCGGGTTGGCGGTGATTCATGCGGTTGGGGCATTGTACCTATGGGTTGGATACTATTTGAAGCTGGTGGATCCCTCAAAAATGACGTTTAACATGGCGCTGTCGGTGTATTCGGGAAATCTTTTGCCGGGACAGTTGGCGGTGGTGTGTGCGGTGTCGGTGCTGGCTTTTTTCATGCGTCGAGCGATGTTTTATTAGACTGTGTTTTATTAGACCGTGTTTTATTAGACCGTATTTTATTAGAGTGTACAGACTATGAAAAATCGGTTGTTTTGGGTGGCGGCAAGTAGCGGAGTGATTCTCGATCGAGTCACGAAAATATGGATTCTCAATACGTTTGCTTTAGAGCAGTCGATGCCGCTGATTTCGGGGGTGTTTCACTTCACTTATGTGGTTAATCGAGGAGCGGCGTTTAGTTTATTTAGTGGGGCTATGTGGTTGCCGTGGTTGTCGCTGGTGGTAAGCGTGGGGCTTGGGGCGATGGCGGTGTGGGGTCCGAGATTTTCTCGGTGGGAACAGTGGGGCTATGGGTTGATTTTGAGTGGGGCGTTTGGGAATGGCATCGATCGCTTTGCCTTTGGACATGTGATTGATTTTATTGATGTGAGGGCGATTAATTTTGCTATTTTTAATGTCGCCGATGTGTTTATTAATATAGGCTTAATTTGTTTATTTATTGCGAGTTTTCGCCAGAAGGATTAGGCTTTAAAACAATGACGATCACGATAATAAGGAGACGGTGATGGTACCTGGTGAAATCTTAACGGACGTGGGCGAGATTGAGTTGAATGCGGGACGAGAAGGGGTATCTTTGTCGGTGGCGAATACGGGCGATCGACCGATTCAGGTTGGGTCTCATTTCCATTTTTTTGAGGTGAACGGGGCGTTGAGATTTGATCGATCGATGGCGCGTGGGATGCGGTTGGATATTCCGGCGGGGACGGCGGTGAGATTTGAGCCGGGGGATGAGAAGGTGGTGAATTTGGTGCCCTATGGGGGGACTCGGGAAGTATACGGGTTTAATGCACAGATTGAGGGCAAGCTTTAGGTGAACCCCACGTGCCCAAAGCAGACTCAGCCCGATGAACAAGACGCCCCGTGGAAAGTAATTTTTTGTCAGTACTATCGAGAGGGAATAGAGTTTTCTTTCCGATCGTCGCCCGTGAAGTGGACTGGACTCGTCCAATTGAATTCCTCGATAAAGAGTTTGGCAAGATTGCGCCCGATGCGATCACGGGAAAGCGGTTTGCAGACATGTTGGTGAAAGTCTATCTCAAGCTAGGCAATCCGATTTACCTATTGATCCATCTTGAAATTCAAGGTTCTCGGGAAAGTCGCTTTGCCTAAATTTGGAAAATGCGGTTGATTCGGAGACTTCATGAATCGGGCTATAATAAAACAGATATTCTGAATGTTTACCGATTTATTGACTGGATTCTAACCCTGCCGAAACCTTTAGCGAATCAGTTTTGGCAAGAGCTAAAAACCTATGAGGAGGATCGCAAGATGCCATACATTACAACTGGGGAACGGATTGGGTACGATCGGGGCAAGGTCGAAGGTAAGGTCGAAGGAAAAGTTGAGGAGCGACAATCGATCGCACTTAATATGTTGAAAGATAATCTCCCTTTAGAGACGACCGCCCGCTTTACGGGGCTTACAGTTGCTCAACTTCACAAGCTCCAAACCGAATCCCAACACGGATAGCCGATCGCTTGACTGGAGAAGGGTGATAACTGACTGCCATCGAATCGTTGAAATCTGTCTCTATTCCTAGTTTACATGCTATTTTCCAATCCCGAAACGCCTCTCAACGTCTACTGATACTCCGCCACAATAATGTATCCCTCTTGACTTACAATATAGCGGCTGTAATTTGGTAAAGACCTTGATCGAGCGTTATACACTTCCTGAAATGGGCGCAATCTGGAGCGACGAGTACAAACTGCAAACCTGGTTGAAAGTGGAAATTGCCGTATGCGAGGCCCAAGCTGAACTCGGCTACATCCCCAAGGCTGCGGTAGAAGAGATTAAAGCCAAAGCCCGATTTGACGTCAGCAGAGTCCTAGAAATCGAAAAAGAAGTCAAACACGACGTCATTGCTTTCCTCACCAACGTCAACGAATACGTCGGCGACGCAGGGCGCTACATCCATCTCGGCATGACCAGCTCCGACATGCTCGACACCGCGTTTTCTTTGCAAATGCTGGAAAGCTTAGACCTGATCATGGTGAAGCTAGAGGAATGCATCCAAGCCATTCGCTACCAAGCCCAGCAGCACCGCAACACCATCATGATTGGTCGCTCCCACGGCATCCATGGCGAACCCATCACCTTTGGCTTCAAACTCGCAGGCTGGTTAGCTGAAATGCTGCGGAACCGCGATCGACTCTGCACTCTGAAGAAAAATATCGCCGTTGGCCAAATCTCCGGAGCCGTCGGAACCTATGCAAACATCGACCCCAAAATTGAAGAAATCACCTGTCAGCTCCTCGGTCTTCAGCCCGATGCCGCCTCGACTCAGGTCATCTCGCGCGATCGACATGCCGACTTCATGAACACCTTGGCCCTCGTCACCGCGTCCATTGAACGCTTCTCCGTCGAAATCCGCAATCTTCAGCGCACCGACGTCCTAGAAGTGGAAGAGTACTTCTCCAAAGGCCAAAAAGGCTCGTCTGCCATGCCCCACAAGCGCAACCCGATTCGATCGGAGCGTCTCACCGGGATGGCAAGATTGGTTCGAGGCTATGCCGTTGCCGCCCTAGAAAACGTGGCGCTGTGGCATGAACGCGACATTTCCCACAGTTCCGTTGAGCGGGTCGCCTTCCCCGACGCCTGCATCCTGACGCACTTCATGCTGCACGAAATGACAGAACTCGTGAAAAACCTGCTGGTCTACCCTGAAAACATGAAGCGCAACATGAACCTTTATGGCGGCGTTGTGTTTAGTCAACGGGTTTTGCTGGCGCTGATTGCGAAAGGCATGAACCGAGAAGACGCCTATGGAATCGTTCAAGGCTGTGCCCACACCGAATGGAACGTTGAAGGGGGAAACTTCCGCGCTCGCATTGAAGAACATCCTCAGGTGCAAGCGAATCTCAACGCCGCTGAAATCGAAGATTGCTTTGATGCCAAACACCATTTGAAGAATCTTGACCAGGTATACCAACGCTTGGGAATTTAGACCCTATGATTATTATTGGGCAACGATATTACGTAGGCTTTGTCAAGCGTAAAGTCGTTGCTTAGCTCTCAATCATTCAATCTAGTGCCAACGTCATGAACCTTAAGATTCGCCCTCTCTCTGACTGGGAACATTTACAGCTTGGCATCCTCTTATTCCCATCCATTCCTCTTTTTGGGGTCATTAATGTATTAATCGCGACCGTCAAAATTTGGCGATCGCACTATCAGGACATTATTAGAAACCCCATTAATCGAATTTGGGGAGTTTTTAGTGTGTGTCTAGTTATCAATTGTTTCTTCGCGCACAACTTACCTGAAGCGATCGGTGGACTGTTCAATCTCTTACCGTTTATTGGACTCTTTGCCGCAACGAACGTCCTTATCACTACACCGAACCAATTATATCAAATCGCCAAAATTACATGGATTGGAGGCATTCCAATTCATGTTCTTGGATTAGCTCAAAGTCTCTTGGGATGGCAGTTTAAAATTAATATTCTAATTGCCAGCATAACGTTGGAAAAATATGACGGAAGTCGAGTAACCTCTTTATTCGATAATCCTAATATATTTGGATTCTATGCCGTGATCACTTTAATTATGACGCTCATTATTTGGGACGCCATGATTCATCAAATTGAAATGACTAAGATTTCATTTAATCATCTATTCGATCGTTTTTTTAAGACTAAATGGGGCGCTATTTTTTCTCTAGCAACAACCTCACTATTGTTAAACACGATCAATCTTGTCATGACACAATCTAGAGTCGTCCTGATTCTATCTTTCTTAATCTTTATCGGTTACTTTGTGCATCGGAATTGGCGGTGGGCTTCCGGCTTTGCTAGTGTATTTACATCCGGTATTTTGCTTGCGGGCTACACCGATTCTGCGCCTAGTCAAATTGCTCGGAAGATTATTCCTGAGATTTTTTGGAAAAGATTACAAGAGCCATACCCAAAGGACTTTCCAGTAGAAATAGGTCGCCCAGCAATCTGGCAATTCGCTTCTAATTTGACTCAGGAGAGACCACTGACAGGTTGGGGATTAAGAAATTTTTCTGGGATTTTCCAAGAGCGTGTACATTCGTGGATTGGGCATCAACACAATTTAGTGCTTATGTTATCTAGTGAAATTGGGATTCCATTGACATTGTTTTTCGTTGGCATTATGCTCCTGCTCTTTCAACAGAGTTTATCGATTATTCAGAGAAATCAATTATGTCCAGAAACTTCTTCTCGCCCGATTCGTGTAAGCCATAATGCGAATACAACCTATTCTCTCTATCTCATGTTTTGTGGTGCATGGGTCATCTTAAATACGGTCGATATCACCTTATTCAATCTCACACTCAACACCTTTGCCTGGTTAATATTTGGTTCCATGAGTGGAGTGGCGGGGAATTTTGGAGTCGATCGTTGTCCCTCATGGATTCAGCGAATACAAACTCGCATATCATTCCTTTAGTCCGTTCAACTGATGAATCTTTCTCCGAGCATTTCCTAATCCATGTCTCAAATTTATACCTACCCGCCCCTCATCGAAGGCAAGCTCGTCAGCCGTTACAAACGGTTCTTCGCCGATATCAAGCTCCCCACGGGCGAACTGATCACCGCCCACTGCCCCAACACCGGACCGATGACCGGAGTTTGCCATATCGGCAATCGAGTTATGGTTTCTAGAAGCGACAGCAAAACCCGCAAACTCGCCTACACCTGGGAACTCATCGAAGTCCACGACAACGATCGCCCGGTGTGGTGCGGCGTGAATACCGGACTGCCCAACAAAGTCGCCAAAGCTGCAATAGCCCAAAAACTCATTCCTGGACTCACCGACTATGTGACGCTGCGATCGGAAGTCGCCTACGGTCAGGAAAAAAGCCGCGTGGACTTACTCCTCGAAACCACAGGCAAACCCATCTACGTCGAAGTCAAAAACACCACTTGGACCGATGGAACCCTCGCCCTTTTCCCCGATACCGTCACCACACGGGGCCAAAAACACATTCGCGAACTCGCCGCATTGCTACCGGAGGCCCGATCGGTGATGTTGTACTTCATTAATCGTGGGGATTGCAATCGGTTTTCGCCGGGAGATGAGCGAGATCCTGAATATGGCCAGCTTCTGAGAGATGCGGTTGCAAAGGGATTGGAAGTTTTACCCTGTCGATTTGAAGTGACACCGGAGGGCATTACTTACTTAGGATTAGCAGAACTGGTCCTGTAGAAGATTACGCAAGATTACGCAGCGTTTCGATCGCGTACAAAGATTAGATGAAAAATACTTTGAAGAAAGTGATTGTAATCCGTCAAATTCGGGTATCTATAAAAGGCGGATGTCAAAACAAAGGCTGTCTGTCTTTTTAAAGCACGTCCGAATCCTTAATCTTTACGATTCGATCGGGATTAGGTGCGTTCTTTCGTTCTGGAAAGTTATAAAGGCTAGGTAAAACTACCGGATTAACGTCTATCGAAAGGAACAGAGATGAAGCTGGAGTGACCGTTCGATTTTACTAGATTGATCTTGAGCAAAGCATTTGGCCGTCGTTGACCGTAACCCCCAAAAATCATGAATGATGTCATTTCTCCTCTCCTAAAGTCTGTGTTGTCGCTGCGGGTTCTGCGCCTGCGTATCGTGAGTGTCTCTCTGGGTCTCCTAACGGCCATCGGATTTGCCCTCCTAAGTCACCCGGTTCAAGCCATCGATGCCAACCAAATTGCCACCGGAAGCAACTGGCAAGGCGCATCGTTCCCCGTGGAAAACTTCCAAGCCTACACGTCGCCCTTCGGCTACCGATCGTCGCCCGATGGCACCGGAAGCAGTTCGCAGTTTCACCGAGGACTCGACATGGCTGCGCCCGAGGGGAGCTACATTCGCAGTTGGTGGACTGGAAAAGTGGTTGAGGTGTCGGACAATTCATCCTGCGGAACATCCGTGGTCATTGAATCTGGACAATGGGAGCACGTCTATTGCCACATGCTAGGTGAAGCGGGACGAGACGCGCAGGGGCAGTACGTGATCGATCGCGAAGGGGGCACAAAAATTTATCTTAACCAAACTATTACTGCCGGATCGCGCATTGGCCGAGTGGGCATGACCGGACGCACCACGGGTCCACACCTTCACTGGGGCTTAAAGTATGCGAGTCAGTGGGTCGATCCAGCGCTCGTCCTTCGCGCAATGTATGCAGAACAATCACGCGGAGGCCCCATTTCTGTCAATCCGCAGTAGCCGCTATAGGCTTTCAACAGCTTTCATCGGCAAATACAGCTTCATAGGTTCATGCTGAAACGGTTGAAAACCATATTTGATATAAAAGCGTTGGGCATTCTCATCTAAGGCTTCTGCAATGACCGCTAGAGAGGCCACTTGAGTCGATGCCTCTAGGGATTTTTTGAGTGCATCGACTAGCATGAGTTCACCCAGTCTTTTCCCTTTCTGACGACGATCGACCGCTAGACGACCCAATAAGGTTGCAGGCAAACGTGGGTATCTAGGAAGTTTCTTGGCGAAGGTTTCATCCAACGCGGTAATGTCAACGGTGTAGGCAGAAAGGGTGTAATATGCTAAGACCTCGATCGCAGGCTCGTCAATCAAAACGAACACCGTTGCCACTCTTTTTTTCACATCTTGAGAAGCTTGCTTTTGGAGATAATGATCTAGACTTTCCTGTCCACAGTGAAAATTTGACCGGAGGTGCGATCGGCGATCGATCGGCGTAATCTTCAGGGCCATTAAACGACAACGTCCTGCTGGTGCCGTAAAGCTGCCGCCTTCAGAGCGTCGTTAGGCTCTAGGGGATTCAAAATTGCCGACACAAACGCTTCACTGTCTTCAAGACTCAGCTTTAAGGTTTGATGCTGCTCAATGACCTTATATGCCGCCGCTTGAACCGTTGAAATCACAAAATCTGTCAGAGTTCGGCCTTCAAGATCGGCGGCTTTCTGAACTAGGGCTTTAGCTTCCTGACTCATTCGAGCTTCTAATCTGGCGGATGCAGGTGAAGACTGTACAAGACCCATAACTAATCAATCTAAAGGATAAGGAATTCCTTTAGGTTACCCGGCAAATTGCCGTACGTCAAGACGGGTGGACTGAATCATAGAGAACCCCGTTGATTCAGTCATCGATTTATGCTACACCACACTAGCTCCAGTCTTCGGTGTCCCGACGGGCTTTGACGGTGTAGATTCGGGTTGAGCTGTGGAGTTCGCGGGTTTTGCTGAAGAGTTGCTCATCGGTGAGCTGCCATTTTTGGAGCACGACATCGAGATCTTTTTGGATGTCGCGGGCACCGGGAAAGCCTCGATAGCGGATTTTGAGCCGCGCGAGTTCGGCGAGATGGTGATCGCTCACGGCTTCGGTCAGGAGAGCATTGACGATTTGTCGATCGGTGCCGTAGAGAGGATGCTGCTGATCACGAAGGTCATTCGTACTGTTAATCATTGAGATACCGGGGAGAGATGGGTAGCCTTAGAATGTTGGCTAGTGAGAGATATATTACGCCCGATCGGCGATCGAAAAACAAGGGCGATCGTCCATAATTAGATCAGGCATTCGGAGCAGGCATTAAGTCACCAGACGCTATCCAAAAATTCACTTTAGGGATGGAATATCATGATTTCAGTGACTGACGCTCAACAACAACTACAAATTCTTATTAATTCAGTAAGTGAGTCGCACCAGCCGATCGTGATTGCAGGAGAATCTAGCAATGTCGTCCTCCTGTCTGAATCGGATTGGGCCTCTATCCAAGAAACGCTCTACCTTCTCTCAACGCCGGGAATGCGGGAATCCATCCGAGAAGGATTAGCGACACCCATCAAAGACTGCGATCGGGAGTTGACGTGGTGAGTTGGGACCTGGTTTATACTAAGCAGGCTCAGAAAGATGCTAAAAAATTAGCCTCTAGCAATTTACGAGATAAAGTACAAATATTGCTGGACATCCTGAAAATTGACCCGTTACAGGTTCCGCCACCTTACGAAAAATTGGTGGCTGATCTCGAAGGGGCCTATTCAAGGCGAATCAACATCCAATATCGTCTAGTCTACGAAGTGATTGCATCTGAAAATACGATAAAAGTTTTACGGATGTGGACGCACTACGAGTAATGTATCGTGTCACCCCACAACGGTCTTCCCTTGCCTTAACACCTCCCAGCCGCCTAGCGTCCACCGAACCACCGTTGAAGGAATGCCATCGGCTTTTACGAAGGGATCCACTACACCGATCGACCTGAGGGCATCATCACTCAAGGTCAATACCGTTGGAAACTGCTTCCGAATCTCTGACACCGTTAGCAATGCAGGTTCGCCCGATCGGTTGACGCTGGTGGTTGCGAGGGGTCCGGTTTCTCGCAAAAGGGTTCGGGCGGGTTCATAGTTCGGGACTCGAACGCCGATTGTCCCCGGATTGATCGGGTTCATCTTAGGAGAAACGCGATCGCTTGAGGGCAACACTAATGTTACGGCACCCGGAAAATATTGCATCATCATCAAGCGCCAAATCTCCCGTTCTGCCTCACTCCCCGCTAGATACGACCACAGATCGTCCACCTCCCCTGCCATCAAAATCAACGGCTTTTCCAAACTCCGGCCCTTCGTCTGGTAAATCAACTCTGCCGATGCTGGAACCGTCGCTAAAGCAGGCAACGTATCGGTGGGAAAGCTGCCGAGATGCTCCCCCGATCGCACCTGTCGAATCCAGTCAGAAAACGATCGATCGTTCATGAGTTCTACTCCTATTTTTTAACGCTATTCAAACACTATTTAATCAACGCACTAGTACTGCGCGGTGTAATGTACGACCTGTATTCAAACTCGTTAGGTTTGGGGCACGGCATGGCCATGCCCCTACAATTTTTGGAACCCGGACTCCGGAAAGATAGATCTGTAGGGGCATGGCTCGCCGTGCTCCAAACCCAACGAGAAGGAGTCAAATTGCTCGAATTGTTCAAGCAGCAAACGACTAGGTTGAGGCGACTACTTCAACCCAACAACGATCGTCCCTTTAGCGACTGAATTCTCTACTGAATTTCCCACTGAACCCGAACTCGAAATCGTCACGGATCTGAAGTGACTCACCACGGGTTGTGCCAGCAGCTCTAGCAGGCGCAAACCAGGAACCTGTGACTCAATCAGCGGTTTTGCGGTCTGCCAGTCGAGGGAGAGGTAGCCGTTGTTGGCCGCTGGGATGTGACGGATGATCGATTGCCAATCTGAACTTTTTTCTAGGGGTGAAAACGATTCATTTAGAATATTATCTAGCGTTTCAATTGACGTTGAAAAAACTTCAACGTCACCGATCGTCGTGTGGGCTGCGATCGCTTTAGCTTGGATGTTGTCTAGTGACTTCGGGGCCGATAGCTGAGTCCAGGCTTGAACCGTTTTTGTTCCGATTTTGACCGGACCAATAGTGAACCCTCGGTCCCGTGCAATTTTGTCCAACCGATCGAGACTGGATTGAATCTGGGGTGAGGTCGATCGCTTCACTGCAAACACCCAATCGATCGCCTTCTTCCCGTTAGGAGGTAGCAAGGCCAGACCATAGTCGCCTTTGACCCATTGGAAAATATCGTTGACCAGATCCAGTTGAGACTGCGCTTGGAAAGGTTCTAGCGCGCGGGTTGTAAGCTGTTCTAAGACGCTGTAGCCTTTGACCGTTTGACCGATTTGACCCCAGACTTGGGCGAGATCGTCCCCGATCGCGACGGCCATGCTGTTGGCGGGAAGGTACTGAAGCACTGGGCGGGAGAATGGTTTTGCATCAGGTTTTGCATCGGCGGTTGAGGCAGATGGGGCTTCTTCTCCTTCAGAAAGCAGAACGGTATCTGCAATCAAACCCGATCGATCGGCCTTGAGTCCTAGGGCGAGATGGGTGTAGGTGACGGGAGACGTTTCGGGGAGTTGGGCCAGCGCTTGAGCAATGCTGCGATCGCCCGTTAAGGCCATGAATTGGGGCAGATTGAGGTAGAGTTGCCCGAGCGCGCTGGGATTGAGTGCGGCGATCGCACGGGTGTAACCGTCCGAATGTTGTAAGTTAAGATCTGGGGCTTGAACCTGGTTTATTGAGTTTTTCAAGACCTTTGGGCTATTGGCAAACAGCAAGTAGCGATCGCCCACCACCGCACTAGCCAACGTGAATGGAACGTCGGAGTTCAGTAAACCTTTTTTGGGTAAAGTACTTTTAACGTTGCCGTAGGTAATTTCAGTGCCCTGATAGGCTTCGGTTGTCAACGAACTCGTGAACGGATGGGTAAACGCATTGGTTAACAGGGTCGGCAAGGGCGATCGATCGCGCCAGAAAGCCGTAAGAAACGCTTGAGACGCAGCAGCATCTTTGGTCGTTAGCACCATGAGGTATCCGGGTTGACGCCCTCCGACGGCATCGCGATCGACATCCAGGGAGGTGATTGCCAGGGTCAGCTCGTCGCCCAGCCATGGCTTGACTTGAGTGTTGTAATCCAGATTGCCTAGGCCCAAAATGCTGTCGCGGAAATTTTCGAGTTCGATCGCCGTCTTAGAGGGGCCGAAGGAAAACGGCGGACGGACGGCTAAAATGCGATCGGGATTTACGTTCAACGAGAAGCTGAGGGGAGCATCTTTCGCCACAAACATCGTCCCCGAAGGGAGTAGGCGACCCTTTAAAGTCCCGAAGGGGTTGGCCGTTTGGCTCCAGGCGATCCCAGAAAGCAGCAGGACCAACGCAACTGCAACCAACACCAACGGAAATTTTGAAAAAGGAGCGCGTTTCATAAAGACTTCCATCACGGGGCAACCGTCCAGCTAGTCCCTTCATTATTTCATATCCACTAGACTGTAAGCATTCTGACAATAATCCGCAAAATTTCGGACGTCAATCGTATTCACTCCGTGTTTTTATGGGAAAAATGCTCTATAACTCCTTCTGAAATCGCCCCTGGAAGACGAAATGCACCCTTTTGACCCTCCTGAAGACCGTGAAGATACTGGAGAAGAACCCTCCCGTCATGGCCAGACCATTAGCGACGTTGGGGATACGTTGCGTCTAGATGACACGATCGGGCGTCCCTCTCCTCGTCGTGCTGGCCAAGCGGCTACTCCAGAGAGCAAGTTAGGGAACGAGGTCAGCGACGATACGGTCATTCAAGAACCCGCTGGGACCGATCCCATTAGCCAGATGAGCGTCGAACAATGGCTCGAAAGCCTGCGCCGCAACGATCGAACTTTTTACAACGTGATGGCCATGGAAGTCTGGTCTATTGCCAAGAGTATGGACACGCTGATTCCTGGCTTCTGGAGTAAATTCATGCAAAACCGTCAATTGGCGGTCCAAAACTTCGTCGTCAAACGCCGCACTGATAAATCCACGGGACTCCGCCTCGAAGATCTGGGCCATCCTGACGGCACTCCAACCCAACCGATCGATGACAAAAATTGATCGCCCACTCCAAATCTAATCACGGACTCATCTGTCGAGAAGATAGATCTTCGAGCAATAGGTCATCGGCGGTTTTAAGTTCGTGGAGGACGGCCTCTTTGAATGTCATGGTCGTTACCTTGATTCTGGGAATGGGTTGATCAGGATTACGCCTGTTCCGGTGAAGTCTTTTCGTTGCGTGTGACAAGAGTGAAACCTTTCTGAAGGGCGGTGGCGGCTATGAGAGAGTCCATAGTCGGTAGCCGTCGTCCTTGGATTTCAAGTCGTCCCGTTAATTCTCCCCAAACGGTTATGGTGGCGCGATCTACATCAATGATTCGCGATTGAAATTGGACTAGTAAGTTGTGATTCAGCCATCTTTCTAGGTCCGATCGATGACGGGATGTAGACATTTTTTAGATGCCTTTGGTGATCTCCCCGATCGTAACAACGCTGAGATAAAGACTATCAGAGGGCTGCTGAGCGAACCAGTCGAGAACGGTTAGGCTGGGTTGTTTGACAACTAGTTCTGAAATAGTGCAGGTATCGAGTAAGTACATCACAGGACAAACCGATCGGCTTCGATGGTTTGGTCACGGGATAGGTCAAGCTCACCACTATTGATAGCTTCTGCGAGGGGAGAGTTGCGGAAGAAGTCTACGATCGAGGTATTGTTGAGGTCAGACGCACGATCTTCCTGGGATGGAACCACCAAGCTTTGTGCCATGACCTGAATGATCCGAATCCGTTCGTTCTGATCGAGCGTAAGCAGTTGTCGCTCTAATTCCTGAATCGTCATATAATACCGTTCCTTCAGTAACCGCCTTCTACATTCTAACTTCTAACTTCCTCCGCCCATGAGGTCTTCGCGCTTTCGGTGGTGGTGAAGGTGGGTTTGCCCGTCGGTGTACGGGAGGACTGCGAGGGAAAACGATCGCAATTACGAAATCCAAGATTCAAGTTGTAAATTGGTAATTTGTTGAATGCGATCGAAGTCGCGATCGGCTGTGACGAGAATCAAGCGATGCTGAATGGCCGTTGCGGCAATCCATAAATCATTGTCAAAGCCGATCGATTGAATGCGAATTCGGCGGTGTGTGGCTTTGTCATTGGGTCCGAAGGTTTCAAGAAGTTGTGCTTTTAACTGGGCGTAGGTGTCGCTGATCTCTGGGCTGATGGGATACAGATCAAATCTTTCCAGGAAGCTTTGGACTCGCGACCGATTTTCTGTTTTGAGGTCTGAGTTTTCTGCCATGAATAAAAGTTCTCCTTGAACGATAACGTTGATGGCGACACCTTCGTTACGACGGATGACAATACTTGCGAGAACGATCGGATCGCCTGCAATGATTTGACTGCAATGATTGGTTTCGAGAAGGTACATCGTTATTGAAAAGGAGTTGAGTTTGTGGAAATGCTGGCTTGGCTACGGGTTGCGTAAACGGCATCAATACAGTCTTGTAAGTCGTCGCCTGCCCAGGTTCCTGAAAACTCAAGTAGATCGCCTAATTTTCCGCCGCGTCGAATGGGTTCGCTGCTAGCAGGTGGGGTGGAAGGATTATGTTTGTGCGATTCTCGTCCCGAGAGGCGGTGCCAACGAATGACCTGAAGGAGATCTTCGAGCAACAGGTCGTCAGCGGTTTCGAGTTCGTGCAACACGGTTTCCTTAAGTGTCATAGGAAGTACCTCAACGTTACATCAACTGGCTCGGGCGATCGTCGGAAACTCTACAATCTCGACGGAAATCGTTTTTTTGATGGGATGTTCGACTTCGAGGAGACGATCGATTGCGTCAAGGATGGTGGCGTGAAAATAGCGTTCGCCACACTCACTGCAAACTTCAGCATTTGCGTTTTGGATAATGTAAAGTTTGCCGCCTTTCCAGTGTTGTCGTTGGACAGATTTCGATCGGGTTTGTCCATTGCAAAATTCACAAATCATAAGTTTTCGGTAAGTGCGTAAACGGTAATGATGATCAAGCTGCCATTCTCACGCGATCGGGCAATAACGTGAAGCATTCTTCCATCTATTGTAGCGCTTTCGATTCGGTAGCGGATTCCCCGATCGTCGTGGGTCATGACTTTTTCGATGCGTCCGGTCAAAATCGCATTTTCGACATCGTTCCGTTCTAGGAAATCATCGACCATTTCGTCTTCTGCATGGGAGGACAGGAAGTAGTCGCGAGTTCTAATTTTTTGACGGATTCGATCGATCGGGGGCATAGAGAGGAATGGCTGAAACTGTTGTTCATCATATCATTCCATTCCTCCGTCCTCTC
This sequence comes from Synechococcales cyanobacterium, assembly GCA_043764895.1. GTDB lineage: Bacteria > Cyanobacteriota > Cyanobacteriia > Leptolyngbyales > Leptolyngbyaceae > JAAFJU01. The sequence goes on from JAYUJY010000148.1 coordinate 29,010, forward strand.
TCTTCCGTCCTCCGTCCTGCCCCTCACTTCCATTGCCGACAAACCCGCGTCATCTCCCCCACCATACCCCGTCCCGCATCGTCTCCGCCGAGGTGCAAAATGGCGGGATAGAACGCCAACCGATCGCCCATGAGGTCTGCGCGCGTTCGGCGATCGAGGAGATGGAGGTAGGTTTGAGCGTCGGGCTGCGGGAGGCGATCGAGGGGAGAAGCCACTGCTGAGTGCTGTTCTAGCTGCTACAATAATGGGAGAGATGTTTTACGGAATGGTCTATGAGTACCCAACAAATCGAAGAAGTCACCCGACCGTTAGAAACTCGTCTGACTGCTTTAGAAACTGAGTTGATGGTCATTAAACAATTTATGAATCGATCGAATGCAGGTTGGGAATCCATTTTTGGGTCATTTGCCGATTGTCCTGAGTTTGATGAGATGGAAGCTTTTGGGAAAGCATGGCGATCGGCACAAAATGAAGCGCCTGAACTAGAGTAAACGTAATGTATCTCCTCGACACAGACTACATGAGCTTGATGCAGCGCGGAACTATGGAAGGGCAAGAGCTTTTCCGGCGGTTAATGAGCAGTAATATTACACCCGCGACGACGATCGTGACCTATGAGGAACAAATGCGTGGATGGCTTGATCTTCTGGCTCGATCGACGAAATTTGAGGCTCAAGTTCGCGCGTACCAATTGCTCCATCAGCACACAACAAATTACCAAAGAATTACGGTTTTCCCATTTGATGCGGCAGCCATTCAGGAATATAATCAGCTCCGTAAAATCTATCCAAGGCTTGGGAAGATGGATTTGAAAATCGCGGCGATCGCAATCACAAACAAATCTATTCTGTTAACCCGCAATCAACGGGATTTTAGCCAAATCACTTCTCTACAAAGTGAAAGCTGGATTTAATGTAAAAACTTCTTGCCTTCTCACTTCTCACTTCCACTGTTTACAGACTCTCCCCATCTTCCCCACCATCCCCCGTCCCGCGTCTTTTCCGCCAAGATGCAAAATGGCGGGATAGAGTGTCGCCAGATCGCCCATAAGGTCTGCGCGCTTTCGGCGATCGAGGAGGTGGAGGTCGGTTGTCCAGTCGGTGATCGGGAGGCGATCGAGGGGAATGCGATCGCAGATTAGAGAAGCTTTCATTAAACGGTTTAGTCAAACCAATTTTCTAATGTCAGTCCGTCAAAGTGAATGAAATCTGAGGTATTTCGAGTGACGAGAATGAGATCGTTTACTGTTGCGATTGATGCAATTTGTCCATCAGCATAGGCGGGAGTTCTTCCGATTTTCGCCAGACGCGATCGTTCTATGGCGAACCATTGCGCGGCTCCTTGGGTATAGGGCAAAATTGGAAGCTGGGAGGTCAGGAGACGATTGAGATAACTTTCTAGAAGTTGGCGTTTACGAGATGTGGGCAGCAGATTAGTTCCATACCAAAGCTCATGCCAGCTTACTGCGGAGATGGCAATTTGGTCGGAATACTGATTGATTCTGGCGGTAAGGTTAGGGTTAGGTTGAAGTTTGCTGGGTTCTGCAATGATATTGGTATCTAGGAGGTAGCGCATGAATTACCACCGAGGTTCTAGGTCAGCAGATGTTTTATCGCGGACATTACCCCAAATTTCATCGGGGTCGATCTCCACTCCGGAGGCGATCGCTTCGTCCCGGTATGCTGCGATCGCCTCTGTAATGGTCATTGTCGGTTTGGGGGTTTGGCGCGATTCTCGTCCCGAGAGGCGGTGCCAACGGATCAGCCGAAGGAGTTCCTCTAAAAAGGTTTCATCTGCCGTTTCGAGTTCCTGAAGAATTGTTTCTTTGAGAGTCATGGCTATCACCTTTTGCTCAGTCCATTCATTCTAACCTCTTTCCTTTTCCCTCTTCTTTCTTCCCTCTTCTTTCTCACTTCTCACTTCCACTGTTTACAGACCCGCCCCATCTCCCCCACCATTCCCCGTCCCGCGTCTTCTCCGCCGAGGTGCAAAATGGCGGGATAGAGCGTCGCCAGATCGCCCATGAGGCTTGCGCGCTTTAGGTGGGCGAGGAGGTGGAGGTAGGTTTTCCAGTCGGTGTAGGGGAGGCGAGCGAGGGGGAGGCGAGTTAAATATTGGCCCACGACCCTAGCTCGTTGAGATGGCCGAGAAATTTGAGTCATAGCTTGAGCGATTTTTGAAAGATATCTTGACGGAATATCTTCCAGAAGACCACACAAAAGTCTTGCTCTATGAGGCTCAGAATTTGAAGATTGCAGATCCTCATTTTCTAAACATCTCAGCAACATCTCATGATTTATATTCTCAACTCTAGAAAGACGTTTTATCGGATGTATTGATGGAGGAATTAGCAAGGCTTTTTTTGAGATGCATTCAATTGCCTTACCACAAAAATGACTTTCGACTTCTGAAAGACTCGTAAAAACGCATAATAATTGATATTCATCTTCAACCTTTTCAACAAGGGTCAATATTTCATCAACATACTTTTTATCGATTTTTGCAAGATGACAAAACTCAGTAATACGAATCTCATCATCCTGAATCAATCTTATAAGCTCCTCTGCTTCAGAAAGATAAAAATTATCGATTATAGAAATTGAAGTCATATACATGGCACGATCTTCAACAGAATCTAAATCTCGAATATATTCAACAGAAATATCAATGAATTTGGGGTTATACTTAGCTAATTCAACTAGATATCTCGCTTTGTGCTCACCATCATAATTCTGAACTAACGAACATAATACTTCAAAATCGACTAGTTCTAAATCAAATAAATCACACAGAACATAAAATCTATGAGAAATGTTAGTGATCAATTTTAGAGAGTTTATTGCACAATTCCAAAAACAGGGATCATGACTCCCTAACTTAAAGATAGATTTCGTATACTCATACGAATCAAGAATATTGCGGGAGGATTCCATTGCATACGAGAAATAGCATTCATCAATTCTAGCTAATTGACTTAAGTATCTAGCACTGTTGTGTAGTTCATCGTTTGAATCATTAATTACCAAGAAAGCTTCCTTGCAATACATCCTATCTTTTTTCGCAATCTCTATATAGATGTCTATGCGGGAGTGTACACGTGTAATTTCTTCAGCTACTTCAACGAGTCTACACAAACTTATGCAATTCAAAGAACCTTCAATTAAATTCCTTAACTGATTATCTTTCCAACTCTTATTATTTTGACAATTAATAAGATACAGCAGTTCTTCAAACAAATCTTTTTTCAAGGATACCAATAGGCTCAATGATTGAATTCTTCGTCTTTGATTGTTAATTAGATAACATGCTTCTAAAGCATTTGGAAGATATCTGTCATCAATGTAAGCCAACATTGTCAAAACTCTAGCGGAATCAGTTTTATTCTTCATCAGTCTTGTTATGTTCAATATCTTTTCTATAGATGATCCATCTAAAGATACTATATCGCAAAAGTATAATGCCCGATCTTTATCGTCTTGAATTTTATTGATTGCTTCAATGGCTTCATTGAGATAATTATTGTCTATCTTGGCTAAAATGGATAATGAGGATGCAAGATCGTTTTTATCTTTTATTCTTCTAATTTCATTGATCACATTATAAAAATATTGAGGGATATTCTTATGAGTAATTGAGAGAGTTATCTGAAATCTCATCTTACAAGAATGAAGTGAATTAGCCTTGTCCAGAATTTGAGGGATTAAATAGTGGGGTAAGTAAGGAGACAAATCATTAATTGCATTATAAATCTGATGATCGTTGTCCATCTGCTCTATGTATGACCATGCTTGCTCCACTGTCCATTTTTTTGTTTCGACTGCAACAACAATAAGATCTGCTGTTAAATTCCCCACCAAACTATTCAACGTCCCCGTAATCAACGCATACCGACACTGAAGTACGATCGCCCGTCCCCTGTCCCGATCGTACAACTCCTCCGCCAACCGCCAACCCCGCCGCACATCCTCCACAAAAATCCCCGGCTGCCCAATCTTGTCGCAAGCCTCAAACCAATCATTCTGGTCCTCCCCCGACGCCATCAACTCATGCACAGCATCAAACCGCCCCGCCATCTCCAGATGCCAAGTCAAATGCCGATGAATATAGCCATCATTCGGCAATCCATACCAAGATCCATCACCCGATCGACCTCGATAGCGTTCCAAAAATGCCCCATGCGCCATTTCCCAATTCTCAATTCCCAATTCTCCCTTCTCAATTAACCCCCTCGCCGTATCATGCATCAAATCATGCACCCGATACACCGCAACTCCCTCCACTGTCTGCACCCCATCCGTCAAAAACGATCGACTCCGCAGATCAATCAACCCCTTCTTCGCCTGAATCGATCGCACATCCCACAACACCTCCGCGATCGTCCCATTCAAATCCACATCCTCCGGCAACACCCCCAACCAAGCAAACCGCTGCAACTGCTCCGGATTCAACCGCTTCAAACTCAAATTAAAACAAGCCCGCAGACTATACTTCCGCTGTTCCTCCTCCGACAACCGCTCCCAAGCCTCCGACGAATCCAAAATCTCCAACGCCACCGATCGACGCTCATCCTCAAACTCCGATCGCAACTCCCCCCAACTCAACCCATCCCGCACCTGATTCGCCGCCAAATCCAACGCCAACGGCAAATACCCCAACACCTTCGCAAACGATCGCACCTCCCCCTCATCCGCCGCCTTCCACAAGCGCCCCAACTTCCGCCGCACCAGATCGATCGCCTCCCCCTCCGACATCAACGCCAACGGATACACCTGTGCCCCCTCCAGTCGTGCCTCCCGCGTCGTCACCAACACCCGACAACCGACTCCACCCACCCGAAACCATTCCGCATGAGCCGCATTCCACACATCATCCACCACCAAAAGCATCCGCCGCTCCGCCAGAAGATTATGGAGATACCCACTCGCCGACTCCAACGTCGTCGCAGAGAAACTATCCCGCGACTTATCCAACTCCCGAATCCAATCCCCCAGACAACTCTGCAAATCCGGATTCTGCCCCAACGTCACCCACAAAATCCCATCCTCAAACCACCGCTGCACCTCTGCGTCTAGCACGATCGCCGTCGCCAACACCGACTTCCCTAATCCACCCAGCCCCGCGATCGCACTCACCACCAACGTCTGCTCACTCTCCAGCAACAGCTTCTCCTTCACCGAACTTAGAGCGTCTGGGCGATCGACAAAATTCTCCGGCAACCGCACCCGAGGCATCGGCACACCCGGTTTCAAGCCCGACTTCTCTCCCAGTGCAGAACGTTCTACACCAGGCGTCACTACTTTTTTGGCGTCAATGCCTCATACACTTTCACAAAAGTCGGAAACAACCGCCGTACCACGGTTTCTGTATCGCCTTCTAATTCATAAGTCACGACATTTGGAATAATCGGAATCGCGATCTTCAGCTTTGCCGATGCTGGTACATCTGGTTTCCGTAACTCTACCAAAATCTCATTTAAAAGCGTCTTCACCCCATCCCGTTTTTCCAGCGGTGCTAGGATCTCCACCGCATCAATGATTTCTCCCTTCACGACTTCTGCGATCGGCTCAGGTAAATCCTGTCGCTGCACCTGTTGAGATAAAGTCAGAATATACTCGCTCTCGCAACTCCGAATTTCTGTCCAACTGTCTCTAATTTGCTGTTGAATACGCACCTTTTGGGCATCTTCCGTCCGGACCTTTGCTTTCTCTTGTCCTGCAAGTTGCTCATACAGATCAGCCAAGAGACCTTGAATAGTAGAAAGACGATCGGACATGACAGTTTCCAGAGGATTGATAACGATACTTTTAGTTTACCTATCCTCCACAAGAAATTCCGGAAACTTCTCCACAAAGGCAGAAAATTTATTTTTGAACGTTGATGTAGCCTCCCGGAACAGAAATCGACACTGCCTCATACTTCTGATCTCCCGGCTTTGGCGGACGATCGCGCTTCCCCGGCTCAATTCCAAATTGGTTCGATCGTCCTAAATCTCAAATCGATCGTCCTAGAATACGAGAATATCTGATTCGGCATCATAATGAATTTTCATGGGTTGACACTCTATACAAACATCAATCGTCCTTTAGGTTCTGGGATCGATCGGCCTAATGACTGAGCCGTATCGATCCACTCTTGAATAATCACTTCCACATTTTGAACCGCCTCTTGGTAGGTTTCACCATCGGCAACACAGCCAGGAAGTTCGGGGACTTCGACGATAAAAGCCTGGTCCACTTCACTCCAGTAAATAATCAATTCATATTTAATCTTCATTTTGTTCTCCAAGTTGATATTTTATGATTACGTTGCGAACTTGCTTGACTTGGTAGGCTTTTGCCTTTCCTTTTTTCGGCTGTAGGTTGAGAATATCTTCAATGCCGGACTGGGTGAAAATGTGGTGGCTTCCATTGATTCGCTCAGTGAAGCCCAAAGATCGAAGAAGTTGTCGGAGTTGATCGAACGGAATATTGATATCAGAGTTTCCCAAGAGGATTTTCAGTAATAGTTTATCCTGCTGACTCATGGTCTCCTCTTTTTGTGATTGCTTGTCAAGATAATTTGTAGGATTGGGATTGGATGGGCATGAATCGATCCCTAAGCTTCCACCATCGCCACCAACTTCTCCTTCCCCCACAGCTCCCGATAAATCCCATTTTCCCTTAACAACCGATCGTGTGAACCCGCCTGAACAATCGTCCCCTGATCCATCACAAAAATCCGATCGGCCATCGCCGCCGCCGACAATTGGTGCGAGATAAAAATTACCGTTTTGCGATCGGTTCCAGTGGAAAGATTATTCAAAATCTGCGTCGCCGTCTGATTATCCACACTTGATAACGCATCATCCAAAATCAAAATTTGACTCTGCACCAACAACGCCCGAGCCAACGCCGTCCGCTGCCGCTGCCCACCCGATAGCGTAATCCCCCGTTCTCCCACCAGCGTCTCATACTGCTGCGGAAAATTCAAAATCTCAGGATGAATCTGCGCTTCTTTCGCCGCAATTTCGATTTCAGATTGACTCGCATCCGGCATTCCATAGGCAATGTTTTCCCGAATCGTCGTGCTGAAGAGGAAGCTTTCCTGCGGCACATAAGCGATTGCCCCACGCAAATCCTGAAGTCGGATTCGAGTGACATCCGTTCCGTCTAGAAACAACTGCCCCGGCCTGATATCTAGCAATCGCGGAATCGTATTCGCTAGCGTTGACTTTCCCGATCCCACCGCACCCACGATCGCCACCGTTTCGCCCGGAGCGATTGTAAAATTCACATGATCCAGCGCAGGAACCTCGCTCCCTTCGTGATAATACGTCAGCCCAGTTGAATGAAGTTCTCCTCGAATCTGCTGAGACGAAATCGCTAACGCATCCGGCGCATCTTTAATCTTGGGTTCTACTGAAAGAATAGCTTCAATCCGATCGATGCTAACTTCACCCCGTTGGTACGCTGTAATCGTAAATCCAAGCAACGCTGTAGGAAACGCAAGTTGATTCACAAAAATGAACAGCGGAATCAAATCTTGAATCCCCAACTCACCCGCCTGAATCGCCGGACCCCCAAACCCTAGAATAATTAAACTACTGCCATAGGCCAAACCGCCCAGCAATGGGAACAACAACGTCCGAGTCTGCGCCATCCGCAAATTTGCATCAAACAACGTCTCATTCACCGCCGCAAATGCCGATCGCTCCGTCTCTTCCTGAGCATAGATTTTCACAAGCGCAATGCCGCTGATATCTTCTTGAATCAGCTCACTTAAGTTAGACAACGCCTCTTGCATTTCAATTTGCTGCGATCGCAATTGGTTACTAAAAAGATTAACCACCACCAGCATCACGGGATACACGCATAGCGATAGCAAACTCAACTTCACGTTCAGATACAACATCGCAGGCAGCGTGAACAGATACGCAAAAAACGTATTCACCGTGCTCAAGATAGCAAACCCTAGAAGCCGTCGAATATTATCCACATCACTGGTCGATCGACTAATCAGATCACCAATGGTATTGCTTGAAAAATACGCAGGCTCTAACTTCAATAAATGCTCAAACAACTGCTGCTTCAAATCAAACTCTACCTGTCGTCCCACCCCAAAGAGCAGCACCCGCGACAGCAATCGAATGCCCCACATCACCGTCGCCAGCACGGCCATCAATCCGGCATGGTACAGCACCCGATCGAGCGTAAACGTCGTCTGAAGTTCGCCCAGCGCACTCCGAATTTCTAAAGGAATCGCAATGGAAAGTCCATTCACCACAAACAGGGTCGCCACCCCGCCCCAGGCCGCCTTTTGATGGGGCTTGAGATAACCCAGAAGCCGTTTAAACCGCGATGATGACGCCATAGCCTCTAGAACCCAAAACGCTGAACAGACTAACTATCCTAACGCATGTAGGCCAGGAGGACGTGTACTTACTAGAACGAAGTGCCCCTCCACGGACTCTAATCTTTTAAGAGGCGATCGCCCCCACCCTTCGCTTGACGATCGGGGGCATTATTTGGGGGCACCATATCCCTATCTTGGCAGACGAATGGAAAATACCGTCCCTTGACCGATCGTAGACTCCACCTCTAGACTCCCACGATGTTTCTCAGCGACGATTTGACGAGCGATCGCAAGACCTAACCCTGTTCCTTTGCCGACTCCTTTAGTGGTGAAAAGATGATCAAAAATCTTGTTTTTCACCTCCTCTGACATGCCTTTCCCATTATCACTAATTCGTATTTCAACGTGATCGCCTAGAATTCCTGTCGTAATGGTGATCTGTTGTGGATCAGCTTCTAGTTGTTTAAACGTATATGCTTGTGCCGCTTCATCAAACATATCGATCGCATTTGCCAAGAGATTCATGAAGACTTGGTTCAGTTGTCCAGGGAAGCATTCAATCTCTGAGACATCACCATACTGTTGAATGATTTCGATCGCAGGACGATGTTCGTTAGCTTTAAGTCGGTATTTGAGAATTAAAATGGTGCTATCTAAGCCTTCCTGCACGTTGGCCCGAACCGTGTATTCGGTATCCGCTCGGGAAAAGGTTCTTAGACTCGTGCTGATACCCTTAATTCGATCGGTTGCACCATTCATAGAACTCAGCAATTTAGGAAGATCTTCGACGAGAAACTCAAGATCAATCTCTTCAGCATTGTCCTGAATCGCTGTGACAGGCATAGGGTAATGGTTTTGATACAATTCGAGGTGGCCGAGCAAATCTTGAATGTAGTCTTTCGTATTCTTAATGCTGCCGTTGAGGAAGCCGATCGGATTATTGATTTCGTGAGCCACTCCAGCAACAAGATTGCCTAATGAGGCCATTTTTTCACTTTGAACCGTTTGCAGTTGAGACTGTTGAAGCTGCTGAACATAGGTATGAGCTTGTTGATACAGTCGAGAGTTCTCTAGAGAAATTGCTACTTGAGCACACAGAATATTCAAGACTTCAATGCGATCGTTTGTAAATGCACCAATCGTAAGCTGGTTCTCTAAATATAAGATAGCCGTTAATTTACCCTGATGAAGAATGGGAGTACAGAGCAGGCTTTTGGGTCGTTGTTTCAAAACATAGTCATCGGTTGATAGCATAGGATGAAGTGCTGCATCAATAATAACAACAGATGTTAAATTTCGTCTGACACTATTGATCAAACTATGCGGAACCTCCGTACTGTTCAATAATGCGATCGATGCGACTTTTACAGGTTGATCAATCATCGCCACAGCCTCCACAAACCATTGATGCTCGTGGTGCATTAATAAGACTCCTTTATCAGCTCCAGCATTCTCAATAACCGTCTGGAGTAATTTTTCTAAGAGTTTGTCGAGTTGAATTTCACTGGACAGGGTTTGGGAGGCTTTGAGAACAGTTGAGAGGTCAAGCGTATTAGAAATACTAGTACTGCTAAAGGTGGAAGTGGCGGATCTAGAAAGGTGACAGGTCGAGAGAGGTCCGCTTGAAAAGATAGACTCGGCGACGGATACTGCCGATCGTTGCTGCTCTAAAATAACGGAGAGCAAGATCGGATATCGGCGTTCTAAATCCTGTATTTTTGCCTTTGCACCCCAACGAGCGTATCCGTAGTAGGCTTCTTGCATGTAGCTAGCGGCCACTTTCTCTTTGCCCCAATTTAAGTAGAATTTGGCTGCAAGTTCATTAGCGATCGCTTCTTCTTGAAGATAACCATTGGCCTTTGCTCCGGCAATCGCTTGATCGTAAAGGTCAATGGCTTCGAGCGTTTGTCCCATGACGCGGCATTTTTCAGCATCGATCAAAAAGACCTTATGGCGATGATTTTTTGGAGCAAAGGAAGCCCACTTTTCCAGCTTTTTGTGATTCGATCGGACACTTTTTAAAATAACTTTGCGAATGTGCGATGACGCAGAGGGATAAATGGCTAGTCTAGCTAAAGATTCATAAAAGCAGTGTAAAACAGTGGGCAACAATGCAATAGAACTTTCAAAGTAAGGTTTTGCAAAATCTGCGGCCTGAATAGACTCTAAAGGCTGATCAAACAAAAAGTGTAATTGCTGCTGACAAACGTGACTAAAAAACAATCCACTTCCATCATTAGTCTCACGATGGACCGCGATCGCAGATTCAATTTGATAACTTTTACCGGATAACAGGCTGGGATTAGGTTCATGACCCAATAGATTTAAAGTCGCTTGATGATGAGTTTGGAGATAACTAAGAGCACTTTTCTGGTGGAAAGGTTCGATCGTCGAAATGAGTGATCGCGCTGTTTTTTCGACATCAGGCAAATAATGTCCACTCCAGTATTGGTTATAGGAATGAACAACCGCCGACCAAGCTGCATACTCCACATCGCCTGTTTCTAGTCCGATCTGATAGCTTTCGATAAGGAAAGGTGTTGTATCTTGAACGGGATCAGTCCAATGGCTGATGAAGGCATAGGTCATGAAAAAAGTCTGTGACTTTAAATTTTTCGCGTTACATTTCTCTAAAAGTTTTAGTGCCAGTTGTCCAAATTCATAACCCCCTTTAATGTCCATTACGATGCCGCACAATATCAAGCCATACCAAGCATAGGCAACCGCAGAAAGGGGTGTATTTCCATACCGTATCGATAAGTTGATCCGCTCAAAAACGAGAAGTGGCATCAACTTTGGCGCACCGATATAAGCCGCAGACGCCGTACTGGACAAAATCCGCATTGCAGCCAATGCGTTGGGATCATCCATAACGGGTAAATCAATCAGTTGGGGTGTTTTCTTGTTACCTAAGATCAGCTTTGTTTTGGCTAGACCGAGCAATATCTGAACTTGGGTGGGTTCTGAGAGCAGCTTAATCCCAAACTGTTGGAGCACTTCAATCGCTTTCTTCACTGCATTCTGCATTTGACTTTGAGCGATATTAATCAAAATCTGAGTTTCATAGGCGCTCACTTTATCCAGTAAGTTTACGGCCTGATCTAAGATAGTTTCAATTCGTCGATCGGCTTGCTCAAAATTACTACAGAGATAAGCGACATTCGCAGCAAAATCATATAACTTCAACGTCAAACTATAGTTTTCTGTCCAATAGTTTTGCGGCAACCGTTCAATGGCCGCATCAATAAAAATCAATGCTGAATCAAATGCAGCAGAAGCTTTTGCAACTTCACTCGCCTGTAAATTAAGCAGGATAAATTCATGTCGATCGGTGCGAGATTCAATGTACTCTGCTGCTAGATTAAGATGTCCGACAATCTCAAAAATTCTAGACTGTCGTTGAACCTCATTACTGCCTTTTAAAAGAAGTTTTCCGATCGTCAAATGAGTGGTCTTTTGCTCAACAAGTGGAATGAGAGAGTATGCAGCTTGTTGGACTCGATCGTGTAAGAATCGGTATTTCGGATTGATAATGGCTTGTTCATTGGCCTGTTCTGCCCCTTGAAAAAACTTATAAACTTGACTTGTCGGGAGAATCAAACCCTCCTGCAAGGCATTCCAAAGGGCAGAAGCAGCTTCATTTTTAGGTTGTTCTGAGACGATCGCGAGCGTGGCTAGATCAAATTCATTCCCAACACAAGCGGCTAGTTTTAGAACTTGCTGGGTTTCATTCGGTAATTTTTGGAGCTTTACCGCCATGAATTCAACTACATCATCTGTAAGTGCTAAGGCATTGACTTGAATAATGTCGCATTGCCAATATTGCAGCTCAACATTAAAGCTGATTTGGCCCTCTTCATAGAGCGCTTTCAAAAACTGAGTCGTGAAAAATGGATTGCCACGGGTTTTACGATCGACTAGTTCTGTGAGGGGTTGTGCAAGTTCTAATGAACAACTTAACGTGTCTGCAATGAGATGATTAGTATCGTTTAAAGCCAGCGAATTAAGGGTTATCGTATTGACGATCGCATTTACTTTAATCAATTCTTCAATCATCAGACTAAAGGGATGAACGGGAGACACCTCATTATCTCGATAAGCACCCAATATCAGCAGATAGCCATTGTCGTTCATTAAGAGCTTGATCAACTGTAACGAAGCTAAGTCTGCCCACTGCAAGTCATCTAAAAATAACACTAGCGGATGTTCGACGGTCGTAAAGACTTCAATGAACTTCTGAAATAGCAGATTGAACCGATTCTGCGCCGCACTTCCAGAGAGTTCAAGGACGCTGGGCTGGGGACCAATGATTTGTTCTAATTCCGGCATAACCTCTAACAAGACCCGTCCGTTCTCACCCACTGCCCCCAAAATATCAGCGTTCCATCGGGCCAGTTGATCGTCGGATTCAGATAGTAACTGTCCCATCAAATCGCGCAGGGCTTGCACAAAGGCAGAGAGTGGAATATTTCGATTGAACTGGTCGTATTTGCCCTTAATAAAGTAGCCCCGCTGACGCACGATCGGCTTATGAACTTCATTAACAACAACAGTCTTCCCTATGCCTGAAGACCCAGCGACCAGCATCAACTCTGACGCACCATCTGCCACTCGATCGAAGGCATTGAGTAGGGTGTTGACTTCAACTGTACGACCGTAGAGTTTTTCGGGGATGATAAATCGATCGCTTAAATCTCGTTCTCCTAAGTTAAATTCAGCGATCGCACCTGTGTCTTTCCACTGGGTCAGACAGCGTTCCAAATCATATTTAAAGCCGATCGCACTTTGATAGCGATCTTCGGCATTTTTGGCCATTAGTTTTGCAACGATTTCAGAAACCACTACTGGAACCTTGGGTGCAATATCCTTGACCTGAGGCGGCTGTTTTGCAAGATGACAATGGATTAATTCCATCGGGTCGGTCGATTGAAAGGGCAATTGCCCCGTCAGTAATTCAAAAAGCGTGACTCCTAGTGCATAAAAATCAGCCCGATAATCAATGCCGCGATTCATCCGTCCAGTTTGTTCTGGTGCAATATAGGCGAGCGTCCCTTCTAAGCCATTAGGATTTCTAATCTCCTGTGTTTCCTTCGGCAGCAGTGAAGCAATGCTAAAATCAATTAACTTAACCTGTTTGGATTCGGGATGAATCAAGATATTAGCGGGTTTTACATCTTTGTGAATCACATGAGATCGGTGTAAATCATGCAAAATATCGGTCAGTGACAGCGCGATCGCAATGGTTTCAATGATAGATAAATCCTGCTTCTGACTGTAGTCTTGCAGCGAAACCCCGCCCCAGTCTTCCATGATGAGTGCGTAACTATTGCCACAAGGTTGGAGTTGATGGGGATGAACAATACCAGGAATATTAAGATTTTTCGTAATGGTATATTGATTCCGAAATTGCAAGAGTTCGTTGAAGCTTGGATACGCCTGATTGAGCACTTTAATCACGACCGATCGCTGATTTTCATCCTGAACCGCACGATATACATCGGTCCGCAAGCCGCGATACAGTCGTTCTACAATTGTGTAGCCTACGATATCCGGCAACGGTTGAGGAGAAATGTAGCTTGACTGGATCATGGTTTTGGAAATGGTTTTTAAATAATTTGGGTTACGCTATTCTAAGAGTTCCCAGCGAGATGGCGATCGCAGCAGCTTTCCCAAATGCCGCTCCTGTCGGGAATTGGGGACATTATGGTCAGAGGTGATTCAGAAGCGATTCAGAGACCATCCTCCGCTTGACGATCGGCCTTATTGTGCCTACTATGTAATTACTCCAGACGGATCAACCCCATAGGAATCATCTAAACATGAGCGTCGCCATTAGAACTCGCATCGTTCGGATCGGTAATTCTCAAGGAATTCGTATTCCCAAGCTTCTCTTGGAGCAAAGCGGTATTCAGACTGACGTTGAGATTGAGGTACAGGGCGATCATCTCACTATTCGCAGAGCGCCGCAGTTACGAGTGGGATGGGATGAAGCCTTTGCCGCTATGGCCGATCACCAGGATGATGTCCTGATAGATAACGCCGTCAATGGCCAAAGTTTGACCGATTGGGAGCAGCACGAATGGGAATGGTAACCGAATGCTAGTCCAACGATTTGAGGTTTTTCTGGTCAACCTTGATCCGACGATCGGCCATGAAATACAAAAGACGCGCCCTTGCGTAGTGGTGTCTCCTAATGAGATGAATCGCAATATTGCAACAGTGATGATTGCGCCAATGACGACGAAAGGGCGAACCTATCCCACTCGGGTGATCTGTCAGTTTCAAGGCAAAGAGGGTCAGATTATTCTGGATCAACTTCGGACCGTTGACAAAACCCGATTAGTCAAGAAAATTGGGGAGATTAGTCACCGGGAACAACGAATCGTGTTGGCAACGTTAGCAGAGATGTTTGCAGAATAGATTTTTTCCCAGGCGACTTGATCAGACTCTAGAAGGCCCATAATAGCTCTTTTTCCCATTGCGATCGCTGCTAACGTCTCAACTGTTAAACTAAATCAAAATCCAAGCCTTTACAGTTGGAGGAGTCCTATGGCTAACGTTGTTGAAATCCCCTTAGAGTTGACTCGTTTCCAGCTTCCGGTTGGCGTCCAGCAGCGATTGAACTTTTTACTCGATCGCCAAGACGTTGGAGAATCCTTAACGATCGCAGAATTTTCCGAAGCGGAAGGATTAGTTGAACTGGCAGAATTTCTATCGTTGTTGCAATTGCGATCGAATCATCAAAAACTTGCGCTAAAATAGCGACAACGTTTACTCTTAACCCAAACGGCTCATGACCATTACCCTGACCGCAGAGCAAGAGCAATTTATTAATAGTCAACTAGCAACAGGCCATTACCAGTCCTCTGACGAAATCGTTCAAATTGCGTTTCAATTGTTTTCCGACCAAATGAACGATCCAATTTGGTTTGCTGAAATCGGTGAAAAAATTGACTCCGCAGATGCTTCACTCGCCCGTGGTGAAGGGATTCCCTTTGATGAGGCTATGAACCAAATTTTCGATCGATTTAAACAGGCGAGAAATAATCCAGAATGAGATCCCTGATCATCTCCCCTGAAGCGACTCAGGATTTAAACAACATCGCTGACTACTTCATGCCCCTGAACTATGAGGTAGGAGAACGCCTGTTTCAGCGATTTAATCAACGATGCAAACAATTAGCAACGTTCCCAAATTCAGGGCGTAGTTATGCTAATTTTCGGCAGGGATTGAGGGGATTATCGTTTGAAGGGTACATCATCTTCTATCGTGTTACTGAGGAGAGGTTGACCATCGTTAGAGTGGTTAGTGGTCGTCAGGACTTATCCAAAGTTTTCAGTAGTGATGAATAGTCGCCTTATGGCTTCGAGATGATTCAGCGATCGACACAACCGATGGTCTACGACCAACCAGAGATGATCGCACTACACACCCATAGCTTCTGGCGATTTTTGTAAGTCATCGATCGATCGCCCGGATTTATTAGATTTTGTGGGTAAAATTAGGGGTGGCTTGTTTTTGTAATGCTGGGGCGATCGGATGATGAGTGATGACTTGGTTTCATTGGAGTTGAATTTTCAGGATGATGGACCGGAAGCAAAGCAGGAACAGCTTACGGTGAGCCTTTATCAGCAGTTGCAAAAGGTACCGGGATTGACGATCGATCGGGTGGCGGAAGTTGCACCGGATGGGTCTCGTTCGTCTGGGCGGTTTTTGTGGGGACTGTTGCAGGCGGAAGTGGGGATTCCAGGGTTTAAGGATTTGTTTGGGTTTCTGGGCGATCGGTTGGGTGATAAGCCTATTGTGATTAAGGTGAAGTTCCCGGATGGGCGCGTTTTTGAGATAGTGGCGCATAGTCGGGCTGAGTTGGCAGCAGCGCGGGAAACTCTTGAAGCGATGGCGAAGATTAAGTAAGCGATGGGTAAGTTTGCGTTGTTGATTGGGGTGAGTGAGTACTCGGAGGGTGAAAATCCTTTGAGTGCTTTGCCTGCGGCATTGAATGATGTCCGGGCGCTTTCGGCTGTGCTGGTGAATCCTAATTTGGGTGAATTTGCGCCAGACGACGTGAAAATTTTAGAGAATCCGTCAGTCAGTGAGATGCGATCGGCGATCTATGCGCTGTTTCAGGATCGCAAGCAGGATGACTTAGTGCTGTTATATTTTTCAGGTCATGGAATCACCGATCAACAGAGCAAATTCTTTTTCTCTACTTCGGAGACTTATACAAATAAGAATGGGTTAGTGAAGCACTCTGCGGTTCCGGCACGAGATGTCTATGATGATATGGATGAATGTGCCTCCGATCGGATGGTTGTGATTTTGGATTGTTGTCATAGTGGTGCGTTTGGCGATCGGATGCCGCGTGCTGCTGGGAATATTGATTTTAAGGAACAGCTTGGCATCCGGGGGCGTGTGGTGCTAACGGCCTCAGCCTCCTACCAGTATTCGTTTGAACAACCTGGTGAAGAACTCGCCATTTATACAAGGTATTTAATTAAGGGGATTGAAACTGGGGCTGCCGATCGCGATAGGGATGGTCATGTGTCAGCAAATGAACTTCATGATTATGTTGTAGAGAAGTTGTCGAAAGCGGCTCCAAAGATGTCTCCGAAACGTTATGTAACGGAGGGCGGGGAGAAGATTTGGCTGACGAAGGCGATCGTGGACCCGACGCGACAATATCGGGATTCGGTCGAGAAGCGTCTTAAAAAAAGTGGGGGTAAGATTAGTCCAGCGGCACGGCGGAATCTGGCGATCGAACGGCAGGAACTAGGGTTGACGATCGAGGCGGCAGAAGCGATCGAGGCGGCTGAGTTACGCCCGTATCTGGAATATAAACAGCATTTGGCAGAATATGAGAAAGATTTTCGAGATGAATTGGAGTTTATGGAAGGGGTGTTGGACGATCGGAGTCGTAAAGAATTGAATGATCTAATTCGGCAGCGTAGTTTGAAAACTGAGGATGTAACGGCGATCGAACATCGGGTGATGCAGGAGTTAGACATTCCTGAACCTGTTGTTGTAGAACCGATCGCACCTAAACCTGTCGAAATTAAACCTGCTGCGCCTGTTCGATCGCCTGCAAAACCTAAATTCCAACCGTTTACGGAATTAGTAGCGTCGGGAAGACTGTTTAGTAGTGCAGCCAAGCTAGAAATGCTACTGATCCCAACAGGTGAATTCATGATGGGTTCCCCCGAGAGTGAAGAAGGACGATCGGATGCTGAAGGGCCACCACATTTGGTCAAAGTTTCTGCATTTTACATGGGGAAGTTTCCGATTACGCAGGCTCAGTGGGCGGCGATCGCAAAAACAAAAGAAATCAATTGCAAATTAAATCCTGATCCGTCTGATTTCAAGGGTGCAGATCTCCCTGTTGAATCAGTGTCTTGGGATGATGCGATCGAATTCTGTAAACGTTTATCCAGGGAAACCGGAAAACCCTATAGTCTACCCAGCGAAGCCCAATGGGAATACGCTTGCCGTGCGGGGACGACTACGCCTTTTCACTTTGGGGAGACGATCGATACGTCAAATGTGAATTACGACGGAAACTATACTTACGGTTCTGGTAAGAAAGGTGAGTATCGACAAAAGACTACTCCTGTTGGATATTTCAAAGACTCAGCGAACAATTTTGGGCTTTACGGTATGCACGGAAATGTCTGGGAATGGTGTGCTGATTCTTGGCATGAAAATTACAAAGGTGCGCCCGATGATGGCAGCGTTTGGGATGCCTCTAATGATTCCGGATCTAGAGTCCTACGCGGCGGCTCCTGGAGCCACAATCCGGGGTTCTGTCGATCTGCCGGCCGTGTCCACGGCACGTCCGACGACCTCTACAGGAACATTGGATTTCGTGTTATCTGTCCCATCCCATCCCCCCAGGACTCTTAGTATCGCTCTCCACTTTTAATCTCTTACTCTTTATCTAATCTTTCATCTCTACCCTTCGCGCAGAAGCCCCCCAGCCCCCAATTCTGGGGGAGCAAGAGTCGGAGAAGATTATCTTAGTCTTACGTAAATCACACCGTACTCTCATCAATTCTTCCTCATGTCCCCCCAGAATTGGGGGCTAGGGGGCCTCTTTCGGGAATGCTAACCCCAAACCAATTCCCAATCTCATCTCATGCCCAAACCCAACTCCTACACCCGCATCCGAGGCACCACACCCAACGTCGAAACCGCCGCCCGTCGCCTCCGCGAAGACCTCACCCCCGCCGAACAAGTTCTCTGGCAATCCCTCAAAAAACGCCAACTCAACAACCTCAAATTCCGCAGCCAACATCCTGTCGGACACTTTATCCTCGACTTCTACTGCCCCACAAATAAACTCGTCATCGAAGTCGATGGCAGCATTCACGATCGACAAGTGGAATACGACAACGATCGATCGAACCAACTCAAATCCCACGGTTATCACATTGTTCGATTCCGCAATGATGAAATACTAAACAACTTGGATGCTGTATTGAATTGCATTCGGGAAACATGCGATCGGCTGAAAGAGGCCCCCCGGCCCCCAATTCTGGGGGAGCAAGAGTCGGACTAAACTCTTCTATTTCTCCTATCTCCATCTCATGTCCTCCCAGAATTGGGGGTTAGGGGGCCTCTTCCAAAGTCTCTAGCGTTTTGCGTTAGTTGTCGATCGTCCTATTCGATCGTTCAGCCTGCAATTAGCTTCATCGACTGCCGATTCATGCGTATCCGCACCTAAGTCGTCACATTCTGGAAGATAATGGAACGCATCGTTAGATTTACCCCATATTCTTTCCTCCAGTGTCCCATGCCTAACTTTTTGGTTGAACCGTGGACGATCGGCCTTGCCCTCAATACCGCCCTTCTCCTCCCCGCCTACCTCTCGCCGAAAAAGCTGCTTACCCCCGAAGGCACACTCCATGCCTGGGTTTTAGGCGTGCTCCTCTATGGGTGTCTCGGATGGCAAGCTTACGGGCTGATGATGGTGTATTTTCTGGCCGGATCGGCGGTGACGCGCATTGGGATGGCGGAAAAAGAAGCCGAAGGAATTGCCGAAAAGCGATCGGGCGCGCGCGGACCCGAAAATGTCTGGGGTTCGGCCTTGGTTGCGGCCTTGTGCGCGATCGGATTTTGGATGGTGAAGGTGTGGAATTATCGTGAGTTGATGCAGTTTGGGACACTGCCGCCGTGGGCCGTAACCTTGCCGCCGCTGTTGCTGTTAGCCTACACATCAAGTATTGCGACAAAACTCTCCGATACCGCCGCGAGTGAAATTGGTAAAGCCTACGGAAAGCGCACCTTTTTAATTACAACCCTAAAGCCTGTCTCGCGTGGAACTGAGGGGGCTGTGAGCTTGGAAGGCACGATCGCTGGCGTAATCGCATCTGTATTCATTGCAGCGATCGCTTGGGCGTTGGGATTGATTCCTCACCAGTATCCCATTGGCGTTGGCATTTGCGTTGTTGCAGCTTTTGTCGCAACCAATCTTGAAAGTGTGATTGGCGCGACGATTCAAGAGCAGTTTGATTGGTTAACGAATGAATTGGTTAATGTGATTAATACCGCGATCGGTGCCGTTGTTGCGATCGTCATTGGGCTATTGGTGTCTGGGCGATAATCGGTGATTTTCAGAAAAAAGATGACTATTCTCCGAAGAGAATCCTCTAGTAACGTCCTTAATAACGTAAGATTACGAACTAGTAAAATGCGCCTCTCCCCCCATGCCCATGCTGAAGGTTCTCGTTTCCGATCCCATCGATCAAGTGGGGATTGATATCCTCTCCCAAGTCGCCCACGTCGATGTCAACACCAGTCTCTCCCCCGACGAACTCGTCGCGGCAATAGGTGACTATGATGCGTTGATGATTCGCTCTGGCACCCGTGTCACCGCAGCGGTGATTGAGGCCGGAAAAAAACTAAAGATTATCGGACGAGCGGGCGTCGGGGTAGATAATGTCGATGTCACAGCCGCCACCCGTAAGGGCATTGTGGTCGTCAATTCGCCCGAAGGCAACACGATCGCTGCTGCCGAGCATACCTTGGCGATGATGATGTCCATGTCGCGCTTCATCCCCGACGCCAATGCGTCCATGAAAGCCGGGAAATGGGACCGCAAAAGCTTCACGGGCGTCGAAGTTTACAAAAAAACCCTGGGAGTCGTGGGCCTCGGCAAAATCGGAACCCACGTCGCCACGGTTGCCAAGGCTATGGGCATGGTTCTCATCGCCTTTGATCCCTTCATCTCCAAAGAGCGTGCGGACCAAATCGGTTGCAAACTCGTGGAACTCGATACCCTTCTGCGGAATGCGGATTATATTACCCTGCACATCCCCAAAACCCCTGAAACAGCGAATCTGATTAACGCAGAATCGATCGCCAAGATGAAGCCCAATGTGCGGATTATCAACTGCGCACGGGGCGGCATTATCGACGAAGCGGCCCTTGCTGTTGCCGTTTCCGAAGGCCGCATTGCTGGAGCCGCTATTGACGTCTTTGACAGCGAACCTTTAGGCGACTCTCCGCTGCGAGGCGTAGGCAAAGAACTGGTCCTAACCCCACACCTCGGCGCGTCCACCGAAGAAGCGCAGGTCAACGTCGCCATAGATGTCGCTGAACAGATTCGCGATGTCCTCCTCGACAAGCCCGCCCGGAGCGCCGTCAATATTCCGGGATTGCGGCCCGACCTGCTTGAAGCGCTCAAGCCCTACCTGCAACTGGCGGAAACCCTAGGAACCATGGTCAGCCAACTCGCAGGTGGACGCATCGAATCGCTCAATATCACTCTCAGAGGCGAACTTGCTAGCAACCAAAGCCAACCGATCGTGATTGCAGCCCTCAAAGGAATGCTCTCCCACGCCCTCCAGGAGCGCGTCAACTTCGTCAATGCCAGCATCGAAGCCAAAGAGCGCGGCATTCACGTCATTGAGACCCGCGACGAGTCGGTCAAAGACTACACCGGGTCCATTTTGCTCACCGCCAAAGGCTCCCTCGGCGAACACTCCGTCGGTGGCGCACTGTTGGGCGATCATGAGATGCGCATCATCAGCATCGACCAGTTCCCCGTCAACGTCCCTCCCAGCAAGTACATGTTGTTCACCTTGCACCGCGACATGCCAGGAATCATCGGACGAATTGGATCATTGCTTGGTGATCTCAATATCAACATCGCCAGTATGCAAGTCGGTCGCAAAATCGTACGTGGAGACGCCGTTATGGTCATCACCGTAGACGATCCGCTCCCCGAAAACACCATCACTGAAATCACGAAAGTGTCTGGCATTCGGGACGCCTACACCGTCACGCTCTAACACTTTCTGATTGATTGATTGATTTGGATTGATTAAGTTTGGGTTGCTAACGACTCCAATCCAAACTCTACATTCACAATTCACAATTCTACATTCACAATTCCTTCAGGGTTCAACATGTCGAATAGCTGGTGGGAAATCCAAGTTTTGTGTGATGCGGTGCTGGAAGAGAGCCTGTTTTGGCGGTTGGAAAAGTTTGGATGTAAAGGCATGTCCAGTCAACGCCAAGGCAATACTTCAATCATCGCCGCCTACATGCCCCAAGTCACCTCCCATGTGCTTGACTTGTCGGCGCTCGCCCTGCAAATTAAGCAAGATGCATTGTGTTTTGAGGTGTCCGATCCCACCGTCCAGTGGCACTTGATTGATGAAGAAGACTGGGCACATGGCTGGAAAGCCTACTGGAAAACCCAAAAGAGTGGCGATCGCTTACTCATCCATCCCGCGTGGCTGCCCATGCCCGAAAACCCCGAAAATCGCGCCATTATGAAGCTTGAACCGGGCGTTGCCTTTGGTACAGGCGATCATTTCACCACCCAGCTTTGCCTCGAAGCCCTCGAAATGCGCCTCGGCGAAAATCCTGAAACCATCACGATCGCGGATATCGGCTGCGGATCAGGCATCCTGTCCGTGGGTGCATTGCTCATGGGAGCCAAAAAAGCCTACGCCGTGGACACCGATCCCCTCGCCATTAAAGCGACCCAGGAAAACATCAAACTCAACGGCCTGAATCCTGCAACCTTAGAAGTTCAAGAAGGGAGCGTCGAAACGATCGTTCTGATGGTTCCCGAACCCGTCGAGGGCATCGTTTGCAATATCTTGGCTCATGTTATTGTGGAGCTTATTCCTGAATGGGGACCGTTGATCAAGCCCACGTCATGGGGTATTTTAAGCGGAGTCTTGCTGGATCAAGCCAAAGCTGTCACCGACGTTTTAGAAGAGAATGGATGGTTCGTTGCGGCGCTTTGGAAACGTGGAGAGTGGTGTTGTCTCAACATTCGACGGCTCTAATGACGCCTCTAGCGACACCTCTAACGATGAAGGTTCGCTATGCTACAGTGAGCATAGCTTCTAGTCCAAATTTTCATCCGCGAGCTTGATGACATGATCCCTCTAACCAAACGTGCCTTGATATTGGGAACCACTGCGATCGCGGTAACAGCGGTCACGGTTGCAGTGGCGGGCGTTCACTTTTCCCGTGGGGCGTCACTCCTCAAGGATGGACCCAAAGAACTCGTTGATGAAGTGTGGAGTGTCATCGACCACAGCTACGTCGATGCAACATTTAACCAAACGGACTGGCGTGCTGTTCGTCGGGACTATCTCGGGCGTCAGTACAGTGACAAGAAAGCGGCCTATGTAGCGATTCGGGAGATGCTCAAGAAGCTGAACGATCCCTACACTCGCTTCATGGATCCTGAAGAATTTAAGAACATGAAAATCGATACTTCCGGCGAATTGACCGGAGTGGGGATTCAGCTCGCCGCCGATGAGAAAACCAAGAAGCTAACCGTCATTTCGCCTATAGAAGGCAGTCCAGCCTCGAAAGCGGGCGTTCTGTCCAAAGACATCATTATTAAGATTAATGAAAAATCGACCGAGGGCATGGATGTCAATAGCGCCGTCACGCTCATTCGAGGCCCGCTAGGGACCACGGTTAAGCTGACAATGCAGCGCGGGGAGCAAGTTCTAGACTACGAACTCAAGCGCGATCGCATTGAAATTCATCCCGTCCGCTACAACGTCCAAAAGTCGGCGATCGGTGACATTGGGTACATCCGTCTCAGCCAGTTTAGCGCCCCTGCGGTCAAAGAAATGCGCGATGCCATTCGCAAACTCGAAGCGCAAAATGTCTCTGGTTATATCCTTGACTTGCGATCGAATCCCGGCGGATTGCTGAATGCCAGCGTCGATATTGCACGAATGTGGCTTCGAGAAGGCGGCATTGTTTCCACGGTCGATCGTCAGGGCGAATCCGATCGCCAATCCGCCAACAATTCGGCCCTCACGGACAAAACCATGGTCGTCCTCGTCGATGGAGGATCGGCCAGCGCGAGCGAAATACTTTCTGGTGCGCTTCAAGATAATAAACGGGCTAAAATTGTCGGAATAAAAACCTTTGGGAAAGGACTCGTGCAGTCTGTTCGAGAACTGGGCGACGACGAATCAGGCATTGCGGTAACGATCGCGAAATATCTGACACCGAATGGCCGCGACATCCATAAGCATGGGGTCGATCCTGATGTTGAAATTAAGCTGACCGAAGAGCAACAAAAAGTTCTTCTGCTCGATCGCGATAAAATCGGCACGCCAAACGACCCCCAGTTTGCAAAAGCATCGCAAGTGCTAACTGAGGAGTTCAACAGTAAAAAAGCAGCCCGCGCCGCTAAGTAAATTTAAAGAGAATTAGGGTCGATGCCCAGCGATCGTAGATGGTCAGCTAGCTTTTCAGCTCTCGATCGTTCTTCGTCAGCCCGAACTTGAGCCTCGTTCCCCAATGCAACAGCGATGTCTGTCTGTAACCTAGCGTGCTCTGTTTGTAACCTAGCGTGCTCTGTTTGTAATTTAGCTTGCTCTGCTTGTAATTTAGCTTGCTCTGCTTGTAATTTAGCGTGCTCTGTTTGTAATTTAGCTTGCTCTGTTTGTAATTTAGCGTGCTCTGCCAGTGATCTAGCTTGCTCTGCGTCCTCTCTTGGCGTTGGGACCATCTTGCCTTGAGGATCGAAATAGCGAAGTTTACGATCGTGAATGCCTAAGAACAGCTCCATTTCTTCGCTCCACAGATGACCTTGAGCATTGGGAAGAATCGGCTCGTAGTCCCCATTGACGAGTCGAAAGCCCACAAACTCCAAGGTATTGGGGCCAAACCAAAAGTACTCTGGCGTCTTAAAACGATGGGCGTAAAGTTTTTTCTTGGTGGTCCGATCGACGCTTGCGGTACTTTCGGAGAGCAGCTCAATAATGACATTTGGAAACTGACCTGATTCTTCCCAAATCACCCAAGAAAGCCGATCGCGTCGTTCAGCGCCTTTAATGAAGAAGAAATCTGGACCTCTAAAATCGCGGGTCTTAATCTGCTGCGGGCTGTAATAAATAGTTAGATTTGCGGCAATGAAAAAATCATCCCGATTCTCCCAGAAAAACTCTAGGCAGCTCATCAAAAGTGCAAGCTGGGAATAGTGTAACGAACTTTCCATCTCAGGCTCATCGCTATACAAATAGTTCGCGTCCGGCATCAACGCTTTGAATTCATCAAACGTGAGCGTGTCAAGCAGCTTGATATCCGGCATCAACGCTTCAAACTCCGCAGGGGACATCTGGCGGGGGCTTGAGTTTGGCGGGACGGGGAGAACAGCAGAATACAGTTGTTTTTGGGGAGCTGACTGTGCAAGGACCATAGAGCTTACCTCCTGCGGATTTTACTAGTCTGCGGCTTGAATAACCCAGCTATTCAACGTCTCCTCGTTAGGTTTGGGACACGGCAAGCCATGCCCCTACAGATCTATCTTTGCAGAGAATGTAGGGGTTTGGCTCGCCGAACCCTAAACCCAACGAAGAAGCGAGCCATACGGCCATCATTTTGATTGTTTGCCATACTGGGCTTATTTACGCCATGTAGTACTAGTCTAACATTTGCTCTTTCAAGTCTGAATCCGTAATGAATTTATTACTCCTCAGATTTTATTTGAGTTTTGCGCTCCAACACTTCCTTCAGCACTAACGTCACCACCGCTAAAAACGCGAGCAACACTGAGGCTGAATATGCGGCCTCAGTTTGGTATTGCTTATACGCTTCTTCCACAAACAGCGGCAAACTTTGCGTTTCATTTGCGATATTGCCCGACACCACCGACACGGCTCCGAATTCGCCCATCACCCGTGCATTGGTCAGCACCACGCCATAAAGCAACGCCCAGCGAATATTAGGGAGGGTGATGTTCCAGAAGGTCTGCCATTCCGTTGCACCCAGGGTTTTAGCGGCTTCTTCTTGGTCTCGTCCCGCTTCTTCTAATACCGGAATAATCTCCCGCGCCACAAAAGGCATACTCACAAAAGCCGTTGCCAAAACCATTCCCGGAAAGGCAAAAATCACCTTAATATTGTTTTGCTCAAAAAAGTCCCCAAACCAACCATTTCGACCATACACCAGCACCAACATCAGTCCTGCAACGACGGGTGAAATCGAAAATGGCAAATCAATCACGCTTAACAAAAACGATCGACCCCAAAAATTCCGTCGGGTAATGGCCCAAGCCGCACAGAGTCCAAAAAGAGTATTCACCGGAACGGCAATAATAGCCAACAGAACGGTCAACCGCACCGCACTCAAGAATTCAGGATCGACTAGGTTACTGAAGAATGGCGCAACTCCATTTTTGAAGGCTTGATAGAAAACGTTGAGCGCTGGAATGTAAATGATGACGGCTAAAAATACAATCGCAATCCCAATCAGCGCTTTTTGTCCTGACGTGAGCTTTTGTGTTGCCTTAGTCATACCGTTTGCCCCACGCTTGAAGAAGATTGATTAAAAACAGTAATGCAAGTGAGATGACTAGAAGCGTCGTTCCAATGACCGTCGCACCTACGACATCGTACGCTTCAAGCCGTTGAAAAATTAACACAGGTGCGATCAAATCCTTGAATGGTGTATTTGAAGCAATAATCACAGTCGAACCATACTCACCCACCGCACGCGAAAACCCGAGTGCGACTCCAGTGGCGATCGCAGGGAACAACGGCGGCAACACCACATGTCGAAAGGTTTCCCATTCGGACGCACCCAAACACCAAGCCGCTTCCTCAATGTCACGATCGAGTTCTTCGAGAACAGGCTGCACCGTTCGCACCACAAACGGCAGCGAAATAAACACCATCGCCACCCCCACGCCTAGACGCGTAAACGAAACCCGAATCCCAAAGGGTGCCAGTAGACTGCCAATCCAACCGTTATCACTATAGACAGTGGCCAGCGTCAGCCCCGCAACAGCCGTCGGTAGCGCAAACGGTAAATCAACCGAAGCGTCAATGATTTTTTTAAATGGGAAGTCATAGCGAACGAGTATCCAAGCAATCAATGTACCGAATACGCCATCGATCACAGCAGCGATCAGTGCCGTGGTAAACGTAACATCATAGGTAGACAACGCGACTGGACTCAGCGCGATTCGGAAGAATTCGGCTGGCTGCGTCCTTGAGGCCGTTAACAGCATGGCACTGATGGGCAGCAGGAGCATGAGACTGAGGTATCCCAGAGTAATGCGCCATGCCCAAGAAAGTTTCGTCAAGTCAGAGAGCGTTTGGCCGATCCAAGCGAGTCCAGATTTACGAAGAAACACAGAAGGGGTCATATTATTTTCTCTGAGCTTGGATTTGATCAAACATTGCGCCATCCGCAAAGAACTTTTTCTGGACGGCTGACCAACTATCGAAATTTTTGATGGTCGCAAGATTGGGGATTGCTGGGAAACGGGCTAGATTCTCTGGGGTATTAGCGACTCCTGGCTCGATCGGTCGGAACCCAGCTTTAGCAAACTCGACCTGTGCCTCAGCCGAAAATAAGTACTTCACAAAAGCTTCAACGACTTCGCGGTTGCCATGTTTATCGACATTGCGATCGACGATGGCGATCGGGTTATCAATGGAGAGGTTGTTCGGCGGCAAAATATAGGGCGCTTTAAAACCCTTACTTTCAATAAAGAGCACCTCGTTTTCGTAGTTTACGAGGGCGTCTCCCTGGGCCTGTTTAAAGAAGACATCCAGCGCTTCGCGAGCATCTCGGGTGAGGATTGGCGCGTTTTGGTAGGCCGATGTCATGAGTTCCTGCGCCTGTACTTCATTTGCGCCGGACTGAATCAAGTCGTTCCAGAGGGCAAGGTAGTTCCATCGGGCAACACCGGAGGTTTTGGGGTCGGCGGTAATCCAAGAAACACCGGGTTTTGCAAGGTCGGCAAACCGAGTAATATTTTTAGGATTTCCGATTCGGGTGACGATCGCGGCCACTGATTTTGAGACGATCGAGCCATTGGGGGCTTCCTTTTCCCAACCGGGCTGGATTAACCCGGCCTTTTCAATTTTCTGAACGTCGAGTCCCAAGGCGAGATGAACGATATCAGCATCCAAGCCATCAATCACCGCGCGAGTTTGTGCGCCAGAACCGCCGTAGCTTTGCTT
Source organism: Synechococcales cyanobacterium (assembly GCA_043764895.1). Taxonomy (GTDB): domain Bacteria; phylum Cyanobacteriota; class Cyanobacteriia; order Leptolyngbyales; family Leptolyngbyaceae; genus JAAFJU01. Next base: position 56,799 of record JAYUJY010000148.1, read on the forward strand.
GAAGGTTATCGTTTGTCCTTTCTCGCGCTGCCAGTATGCAACAAATTTTGGAATGACGGTTTTATGGACTGCTTTGGTTACAGCGAAGGAGACTAGGGTGATTTGAACGTTGCGCGAGTCAGAGTGCCCATCAAAGTTTAGACTACATCCGACGATCGCCGTTACCATGACGATCGCGAGACTGATGACTCCTATGCTTTGCCGAACTATGCTTTGCCGAATGCTTCGCCTCATTTACGGGTTCCTATAGCTAGAATCTACGGCGGTTCGATCGGGATTCCGGTCTTTCGCTTGGTGCCTGATGGTAGAGCAGGGAGTGCCCTTGAGTCAAGCCGCTAAGAACTAGAATCCCGACTAATTTACCGGAGATTAGCCCCTAACTTCTAACGAGATTCCGCCCGTGCTTCCCGAAGTCGGGTTTCCAGGGTCTGACGACGGCCTGCGAGCGGGGCTGCGAATCGAGTCATGCTTTCCACCATCCAGGGCATGAGGCGGTTTCCCCATACAGCAAGATGACTCTGCCATCCGACTAAGATTTCAGACGAGTCCTTTTCGAGACCCAAAACTAGGGTCTGGGCTACTTTTTCCGGGGTGGTCGGCATGACCCATTTAAAGAGTTGAAATTTCTGCACCATATCGGTGTCCGTCAAGGATGGCAGCAGAGCCACCACGCGGATATTATGCTCGGCTAGTTCACCGCGAAGGGCTTGAGTGAATCCCAAAATGGCAAATTTGGTGGCGGAATAGGTCGCCATAGTGGGGGCGGCGATTTTGCCCATCAGACTGGAAACATTGACGATCGTGCCATAGCGTTGAGCGGCCATTCGACGGGCAATCAACCGCGTAATGGTGTACATTCCCATGAGATTGAGGGCGATCTCTTCTTGGACTTGGGGCAGTTGGGATTGCAGGAAAGGCGCTTGGTGGGCGACTCCGGCACAGTTAATCAGAATGTGGATGGGACCGTGATCGCGCCAAGCTTTCGCAACATTAATGTTGACCTCAATAGGCTGGGTCAGATCCATGGCTAAGGGAATCGCCTCAATGCCAATCTTTTCAATTTCTGCCGTTACGTCTAGTAATCGCTGATGCGATCGAGCCACCAGAATAATCCGTTGCGCGCCCTGTTGAGCCAGTTCGAGGGCGATCGATCGCCCAATGCCCCGAGATGCACCCGTGACGAGAATCGTTTTTCCTTGAATATTCATAGAAAGCCTCCAAATAATGAGGTTTTATCGTGCTGTCAGCGTTTGCTGATCGAATAGAGAATGTGAAGAACGAAGGGACTTCAACTTTGACCTGCACACCCTAACAAAGCCATCCAGTAAGCGCAACATTTATTAACGGAAAGCTGAGATTGTAACGATCGGATACACAATATTCAGAAACGAGGGGGTGCTGAACTGGACCTCCTGAGTCAGACGTTGCCGTTACGGTCACAGGATCCCCGAACGTTTCTACCTTCGATCGGTGCCTTGCCTCAAACATGAGAAAGAGGATGCCCGTGCATGTTCTCTGAGTGAGGCTAACTCTCACCAAAACCCCATTAAACCAAAGCCGATCGCATCCTCTTAAACAAATTTAAATAACGCCCATCCTAATAACTTAACTGCTCCGATCGGTAACTCGGAGGCTCCACATGAATCATAATTCTGACAGGTTGAAATCGTGATTCTAGTTCAACTTCGATCGCCTCAGTAACCGCGTGCGCCGACGCCACATCAGCCGGACCAACCACCAAATGCATCTCAATAAAACACTGTCGTCCCACCACGCCCCGTGACGCAATATTGTGAACATTCAACACCCCCGGAACCGATCGCACAATCTCCGCAATATGGTCTGGATCGATTGCAGATTCATCCACCAACCACGGCAAATTTTCCCTTAACACCGTCCATCCACTGGACAACACCATCACCGCCACCGGAAACGCCAACAGAATATCCAACCACTGCCACTGAAATAACCAAACCCCCACCAACCCCACCAGCACCGTAATCGTCACCCACACATCGCTCATCGTATGGTGTGCATCCGCTACCAACAGCGCACTATTCAGCCGCTTCCCTTCCTTGCGCTCATAAACCGCCACGAATAGATTGATGCCAAGAACCCCAATGAGTATCCATAACTCAACGCCTGAAATCTTCGTGATTCCACCCGGATGCAACATCCGATCGATCGCCCCCTTCAAAATTTCAAAACACGCAATACTCAAAAAACCCGCAACCCCCAGCGCCCCCACTGCCTCAAACTTCTGGTGGCCGTAGGGATGATCGCGATCAGGAACCGGAGACGCCGCCCGATTCGCCCACAGCCCCAACACATTATTCGCACTATCCGTCAGGCTATGCAGCGCATCCGCCACCAAACTCAGCGATCCCGTCGCCCAGCCCAAAAAAACCTTAATCATCATCACCAGCAGATTCAGCAGCAACGTCTGAACCAACACCTTCTGAACCTGCGATCGATTATCTCGAACCATGATGACCTATCCCCACACAACGCTTCCCCAAGTAGAGCATCGATTACTACAACTCGTCTACGATCGCTGAAATATCCCGTCGCCCATCAATTACTCGCACGATTGTCACGACCGAATCATCGAATCGATAAAGAATTAAATACCCCTTAAATCCCTTCACAAACCAACGACGTAAATCCGTCAGATCCTGTTCGCCACTATCATATAAGCGTCCCACTTCAGGCATTCGCCCCAAATCCGCAAACGTCCCTCGAACCGCATCAAAGAACATCATTGCTCGATGGCGATCGGTTTTAGCCATGTAACGATATAGCTTATTAATGTCCTTTTCGACCTGTGGCAGAACACAAATGCTATGACTCATGGTTCCATCGTCGTTTCTTGAAGCCGTTCCCGTTGCTGATCCCACCATTCAGACGTCACCGCGATTGGCTCACCACTATTTAGCCCTTCCCGAATCATCCCATTTAGCGTGTGCTTTGCCTGCCGCTTCTTCTCAGCCAAAATCAGCGCAATCACAACCTCATCCACAGTCGCATAGCAGCCTCTCGCAAGTTGTTCATCAATATAATCTTGAGCCGTATCAGGCAGAGCGATCGTGAGCTGAGTCATGATGGGTTAAGCATTCGCATCTAGAACCACTCTTAGTATATATCAGACGTCCTAGCCCGATCGCTGATGTTAAAAACAACGATCGCATCCAACCCTCTTGATGACCTATCCCCACACAACGCTTCCCCAAGTAGACCAGATAAACATCGCCACCGCCACCACCGCCAATACCCCTTCCACCAAATTCCCAACCACCGAACCTAATCCGATCGCCAACGACACCTTTCCCGCCATCTTCAACCGATCAGACATGGCCAAATCCGATCGATACAAAAACTCACCGATAAACCCGCCCAATAGCCCCACCAAAAACAACCCCACGATCGGCCCGCCAATCGGCAACGCCGGAAGCAACCCAAAGAACCCCACCGCCATTCCACCCATCATGCCCCACTGACTCCAACTGCTCGCCCCCACCTGTTTCGCCCCCAAATAACCGCCCAGCCACTCCACCGCAGCACTCAAAATCAACACCCCAACAATCACCGCAAAGAACCCCAACGGCACCGCAAACTTCGTCGCCACACACCACACCACGATCGCCCCCAAAATCAAACTAGGTCCAGGCAATCCCGGCACCACCGCCCCCACAATCCCCACCAACATCACCACAATCAAGATTCCATACAACACCGTCAACCACATAAACCCGTCCTCCCTAAACAATAAAAGAAAAAATTCTCAATTCAACATTCTCAATTCTCAATTTAACCGAGGAGCCGCCTGAGCGCCCGATCGAACCTGTTGGGAAAACCGATCGCGCCCCGTATCCAAGGTCTTCGGAATCCCATTCGGAAACGTTTGTTTAATCAATCCTTGTAGCGTTTCAGCTCGGTTCCCCGGATCAGGATGACTCCGCAAAAACTCCGGTTGACGACCACCACCGCCACTCTTCGCCAAAATCTGCATCACCTCCAAAATCCCCCTCGGGTCATACCCCGCCCCGACCATAAACTTCAATCCAAAACGATCGCTCTCCGACTCATCCTTCCGGCCATAGCGCAAATTGGCCAACTGGGTCGCCGCCTGAGCGATCGCCGCCACTCCCTGACCACCATCATTCCCCCCACTTGCCGCCACCCCAATGGCATTTACCAGCGACCCACCCAACTTCTGCTTGGCCAAATGCTCCGCCCCATGTCGCCCAATCACATGGCCAATTTCATGGCCTAACACCCCCGCCAACTGCGCCTCCGAATTCATCTGACTCAGCAACGCCACTGTAATGAACACCTGCCCTCCCGGCAGCGCAAAGGCATTAATCATTTTGGGATCTCTAAGCAAATGAAACTCAAACGGATAGGGAGACTTCGCCGCATCTGAGTTTTTCACCACGCGATCGCCCACCTCCTTCACATACCCCTGCAAATTCTCATTTTGGTATAGCCCTCCATACTGCGCTGCCACCTGTTGCCGACTTTGCAACCCCAGCATGACTTCCTGGCGCGCTGTGAGTCCCCCCACCCGCTGCTTTTCACCCGTTACCGGATTTTCTGTCGAGTTGCCATAATAGCTAAACACTCCTCCCACCAAAAAAATAACCCCCAACAGCAACCGAATCAGAAGTTCCATACCTCACCCTGGCTCTATCAAAAGCCCAATAAAAAAGCGCTGGCCATAATCTACTGCCAACGCTACCTTAATGAATATTTTCGTGCTCAATTTAAATTGAGAGAATTAACAGTTTGTCAAATTTCCCTGAAAAGCTAGCGTTTCTTCTTGGGTTGACTCGCGATCGCCTGACGCCGAGCGTCCTTCCAAGCATCTTTCATCCGATCAAAATTCGTACTGAATTCTTGAACTCCAAACAGCGAACCCGATTCCCCTAGATCCCAGGAGGCGGACAGAATGCCGTAGGACAAGCCCACTACACCTAACCCGAAGAACCCGAGACTGACTAGAAGAACGGCACTATTCGGCAAATCATAATCCAGTTTCGACACCAAAAAGTAACTCACCACAAACGTCGCCATCCCCAAAAAACTAGGAACCCCTGAAAAAACGACCATTCGTTTGATCATCCGCTGCGTCACTTCCTCCGGAATTCCGGGATCGGTCTGTTCGCGGCGGTTCGATCGAGGAGTCGGATCCTTTTTATCCGCTTTCTTACTAGAAGCAGGTTCAAAGGGCAGCGGCGTGGATTTGGGTTCGTTAGATTCCGATGACATAGGGGACATGGGGATGAATTAAGCTGAATAATGAGGCAAGACTGTTAACGGTAAAGACTAACCGCAAGATTAACCGCGAAGTCCCAGACGGGTGATCAATGCACGATAGCGATCGTATTCACGCTTTTGGATGTAACCCAGAAGGCGCTTACGGTTGCTAATCATGCGCAGGAGACCAATGCGTGAGCCATTGTCTTTTTTGTTGGTCTTGAGGTGAGCGCTCAAACGATTGATGCGTTCGGTCAACATTGCAACCTGCACTTCGACCGATCCGGTATCGGTTTCATGCTTCTGGTGATCCGCAATGATTTTCTGTTTGTCTTCTTGGACCAATGACATAAGTTTTTTCGGCTTCCTTAATAAATTGCAGTACGTCAGTCGAAAATTCTAGCATCAATAGCGCTCCTAAAATGCATCTGACGACGATCGCGCCTACCCATCAGCTCTGAAAATGCTGAAGGATGTCATCTTGGGAGAGTTGCAGCAATAACTCGGTGCAGTCGTCAGTGCTGAGTGCAATCAAGTCCGGGATAATGGACTCCAGTTCTGGGCCGATCGCCCCATAGCGAAGCCTCATCAAGCTGACGATCATCGATCGACGTTCCTGCTCAATACCTTGCTCAATACCTTGCTCAATGCCTTGCTCAATGCCTTGCTCAATACCTTGCTCTCGTCCTTGACGCTTGGTGTCTTTTTCCCACTCTAGGTACGCCTGTGATAGTGCCATCAGAATACGCCTCTCTTCTAGGTCAACGTTGTCCGTCAGATCTATACTAATCCGCCAGGAGACGAGCAGCCCTAACGCACTACTTCTTTTGGGATCAGATTCTGGTAATAGCAGCAATTCTTCGATTGCATCTTCCTGAGTTTGGCCTTTCCCCAATAGCCGCAACCAGAGCGTTTCAGGGACTCTCGGCAATTCGTTAATTGCAACGATCGTCGTCCCTAAGCCTTTGGTTAGCCGATGGAATCCTTCTCCTCGTTCCGGGTCGATGACCCCGCCAAAATCGGTCAGACATCGATCGGACACTTCTGCTGCCAAGATCCAAAGTTTGGGTTTTTCCGTCACGAGAATAGTGGACAGTTCACGCTTCATCTCGGCGTAGACCATGAATAACTTCATCAGACAACTTTGAACGTTGTCATCCGTTAAGGCACTCCGAAACGGTTCTAATAGAGCAGGTTTGGCCACTAAATAGGCGAGATCGCCGAGGTCTTCTAAACTGGGCTGCGCATGGGCATCGGGAATGAAGAAGACATCGATCATCCGTTCCTCGCCCAGGACCGTCATGTTTGGGAACACCTGGCCAAACGGAGAAAGCAGCTCTCGAAATAAACTTTTATTAAAGCGATCGAAGGGTTTTCTGATGGTCATACTTTAGTTCTCAATTCTTCCATAACAGGCCACCCGATCGGTTGACAAATCTGATCGCATGTCGCTCCAAACCTGAAGCTGATCGCCCCAAGAAAAATGCCACCACTCATGATAATGCCGCGCAAATCCTGCCGATCGCATCACATGGTGTAACAACTGACGGTGATGGTCAAAGCGTTCAGCCTGAGCGCAACCCACAAAATGATCCGGATACGATCGAACTGAAATCTCATCAATCGGCGATCCCATGTCAACCACCTGTCCCATGGCATCCACTAGGGTGACATCCACGGCGGCTCCAGTGCTGTGGGGCGGCGGCAGGGTGGGATCTAAGTTGGGAGTGGCCCAGAATTGGTACACCTGAGTGAGCGCTTCGTGATGCTGGTCTGGGGTGAGTTTCTGAGGGTGCCAACCGCGATCGCACACCACTTGTGCAAATGTATGATCCACCATAAATTGCTGGACGGCGATCGGACGATAGGCATCAAAGATTTGAATTCGCCAACGAGCCTTGAGAGTCTGTAAGGTCTTTTGGGCTATACGTAATCGATGCAGTACGCCCGATCGGACATAGAAAGGCGAATGGTCTCCGTAGGGCGCACCCAAAACCACGTAGGGATGCGGCGCGATCAGGTCAAACTCCGGCGTCGGAATGGCGACCAAGGGTTCAGAAGAGGGTTCGATCGCGACCCGCTGGTAAGGCTTCATTGTAAGGTCTCAAACTTCTAACTTCTAACTTCTAACTTCATCTAGGGTTTAGGGAAATCAGACGGGGGACGGAAGCTTTCTACAGGCAAATCGCGCACCGCCTGACTCATGAAATCTCGCCAAATCGGAGCCATCACAACGCCCCCCGTTGCCCCCGACCCCAGCGTCGTATTGTCATCATTTCCGGCCCACACCGCCGTCGCCAACTGCGGAATCATCCCCACAAACCAAATATCCTTCTCAGACGAGGTGGTCCCGGTTTTTCCCGCCACCGGACGCCCAAGTTGCGCTGAGGTTGCCGTTCCGCGCGTGACCACCCCCTGCATTAACTCATTGGTGGCCGCTGCCGCCCACGGATCGAGCACTAGCCGCAGCTTCGGACGATTGTCGATGACCATGCCGCCCTTGCTGTCCGTGGCCTGGACAATTAGTGTAGGGTCTGCGTGCCAGCCATTGTTGCCGATCGTGGCATAGGCCGTCGCCATCTCCAGCGGGGTCACATCGACGGCCCCTAGCGGAAGTGAAATCACGGGTTCAATGGGACTCTTAATCCCCAAACTCCGACAGATTTCAATGACTTTGTTCAGGCCCACTTCCTGGCCTAGTTTTACTGCCGGAACGTTGCGTGACATTTCTAGCGCCCGCCGAAGTGACATCGCACCGCCAAAACTGCGATCGTAGTTCTGGGGATAGTACATGTCGTAACCGTCAGGATAGCCCACGGGCGAATCCATAATGGTCGTATCCGGTGCATATTTCCCTGACGCAAACGCCGCATAGTAGACAAACGGTTTGAACGCCGAACCGGGCTGACGCAGGGCTTGAGTGGCGCGGTTGTACTGGCTTTTCTTGTAGTCTACGCCGCCGACCATCGCTTTGATGTAATGGGTGCGGGGATCGACGGAAACAAGAGCCATTTGATCAGCACCCGATCGATAACTCCGGCGGACGGTATCTTCAGCTAACCGTTGGAGTCGGGTATCTATTGAACTTTGGATGCGCAACCCGCCTTTGAAGATGGCCTCGCGCCCTAATTTTTTGGTGAGTTCTTGTACGATCGCTTCTGTAACGTAAGGCATTTCACTGCCTTGAAAGGACGAGATTTTGCCTAGCTTAATTTTGTAGGCCCGAGCCTGTTTTTCCTCTGCTTCAGTAATCCATTGCAACTCCTTCATCCGTTGCAGCACAATATGCTGACGACGGGTTGCGCCCGGTAAGTTGAAAAACGGACTTAGGTCTTCAGGAGCCTGAATCACCCCAGCCATCATGGCCGATTCAGCGAGGTTAAGTTCGCGGACGGACTTGCCGAAATAACTTTGGGAAGCGGTCTCTGCGCCGTAGTTATTGTGTCCCCAATAAATTTGGTTCAGGTACATTTCAAAGATTTCATTCTTCTTAAAAACCTGCTCCACCCTCAGAGCCAGCACCGCCTCCGCAATTTTTCGAGTCACGGCTCGCTGCTGAGTCAGGAATAAATTCTTCACAAGCTGCATCGTCAGGGTCGATCCCCCTTCCACCGTTTCGCCCTTAGCAAAGTTGGCCTTCGCAGCCCGTCCAATGGAATTGGCATTTACCCCAACGTGGGAATTAAAATAGCTATCCTCAATGGCCAATACCGATCGCTTCAGGTGAGGTGAGATCTCGTCTAGGGGCACGACTTCCCGGTTAGCTTCCCCGTGAAGACTAGTCAGGTGCTTGCCCTTCACGTCATAAATATGCGTTGTTTCGCTGGGAGAATAGTTGCGGAGGACTCGGACATCCGGCAGATTGCGAAAGCTGATGGCAAGACCCACTAGCCCCCCGGCCACGACTGAGCTTGTCAACAGGACTAGTCCTAGCAGCGTTCCACCTGCCACTTTTGTGACGCCGCCTAAAAACTGAACCGTCGATTCATCTTCTGACTTATGTTTTGGGAAGGTCTTCGACGACACGGCGATTCTCTCTTGGGAAGGATGGGTTGGGTGATGAGCTGAATGAACCCCGAGGCCAGCGATCGGACGTTGGGAGCACTTCAGTCATGCCGCTAGGTTGCGTTCCAGTAGGATAGTCGAACCTGAAATGATTGACGCAGTTTTTACCAAAATCCACGGCAATAAGCGTTAGCGTCCTGCCTCTCCATTATAGTAGTTTCACGATATCTTACATGAAGTGACGATTTAGGCTATGGCTGCAACTTTTGACTGGCTACATCGGGGAACCGTTGAAGTTTTCCCGTCGGTCCCCGCGTCCTCTAACGCTGATGAGAACTTGGAAGCCCGAATTTTGCAGTGCAAACAGCCGCTGCGAATCAAGTTGGGCATTGATCCTACGGGGTCTGATATTCATTTGGGTCACAGCATCCCCGTCCGGAAAATGCGATCGTTCCAAGACGCGGGCCACACGGCGGTGCTGATTATCGGCGACTTCACCGCCCGCATCGGCGATCCTACTGGAAAATCCGAAGTTCGCAAGCAGTTGACTGAAGACCAAGTGAAAGCCAACGCGGAGACCTACCTCGCGCAGATGCGTCCGATTTTGGATTTTGAGACGCCGGGACGCTTGGAGATTCGCTACAACTCTGAGTGGCTAGCGGGAATGGATTTGACGAAGATTTTGGAGCTTCTCGGGACGATGACAGTAGGGCAAATGTTGGCGAAGGAAGGATTCAGCGATCGGTATGGCAAAGGTAATCCGATTTTCCTCCATGAGTTTCTGTACCCGCTGATGCAGGGCTATGACTCTGTGGCGGTGAAGTCCGACGTGGAACTCGGCGGCACGGACCAAAAGTTCAACATTGCGGTGGGACGGGATCTGCAACGGCACTTTGGGATGACGCCGCAGTTTGGCTTGCTGATGCCCATTTTGATCGGCACCGACGGCACCCAAAAAATGTCGAAGTCGCTGGGTAACTACGTCGGCCTCAACGAAGATGCGTTGACGATGTATTCCAAGCTTGAAAAAACGCCCGATGCTTTGATCGAAAACTACGTCACCTTGCTCACGAATCTGAACTTTACGGCCTTGCCACCCAACCCTCGCGATCAGCAAAAAATCCTAGCTCTAGAAATCGTGACTCAATACCATGGCTCGGCAGCGGCCATCCAAGCTCAAACGGATGCGGCGAATTTGATCGGTGGGTCAACGCAGGCAGATTCGGTGCCGGAATTCTCGGTGAGCGCGATCGAATTTCCCGCCAAAATTTTTTATCTCACCAGTGCATCGGGCCTATGCAAGACCAGTTCTGATGCCCGACGCCAAATTCAAGGCGGTGGGGTGAAGCTGAACGGCGAAAAAGTGGTTGATCCCAATTTTACGTTTGATAACGCCGAGGATTTGATCGGCCAAGTTCTACAGTTTGGCAAGAACAAATTCGTCCGATTTATTCCATAAGGACTAGAACTTAACAACACCCAGTGAGTAAAAAACTTTTGGATGAAGTGTATGAGCAGGCGGGGTTTGATTTGACGATTGATTATTCGCAAGCTCCGATTCCGGGTTCGTCGAAGGAGCCTCAGAGTGGGTGGGCTGAACATCAACGGGAGCGTAATGGTTATGTCGAATAATGTTGAGCCTGTAGATTTTCCGTTTGCGGCGGCGCGACAGATTACCCGTGAGGAAGTTGCTGCGGCGAAGTTGCGATTAAATGCGCAAGGCTGGAATACGCCCGAACTCGCGGAGCTATTTGAGATTCACCCATACAGTCTGAACGACGATCAAACGGTGGGAAGATCGGGGCTTAAGCGGCCTGTTTGAAGCACCAGGACGGGGAGCAAAATCGCGTTGGACGGAAGCAGATATCCGCCTCAATGTTAGGGTTATGGAAAGAGGGTTTGAGTATGGACTGGTGAAAGGTGGAGTTGATAGTCAGCGGTACATTGAGCTGATGGATTGGGAAGCGGAGAAGGCGGCACAAACTTTGGCAAAGACTGGACAAATCACGGTCGTCGTGAAAGACAATGGGTCTATTCATAAGAGTAAAATCACGTGAGCACAGTGGGAGCGTTGGGAGACGCAAGGGCTGATTATGTTTTTTCTGCCACCCTACTGCTCAGAAATGAATCCCATTGAAGGGGAATGGCATCAATTGAAAGCCCATGGCATTGCGGGTCAGATGTTTGAGACGGTCTATAGCAATCCGATCTCATCTGTGAGATAAATAATGAGTAACGTTATCATAAGTCATGTCGCGATGTTAGACGACCTCACAACGCTTATTCGGTCAAACCCAGATCCCCGAGAACTCAAACGGGCGATCGCTGTCCAGATGTGGAATAAGGGCCACAAACATCGAGACATTCAAGACAGTTTATCCGTCAGTTCTGGCTTCATTAGTAAGTGGACGCAGCGCTATGAGCGAGAGGGGATTTTAAGTCTTAAATTGGCTCATCGCGGATCCGCCGGATATCTTGAGCGAGAACAGCGATCGAAGGTGATTCAATGGATCCAAGCCAAGGACGCTTGGCATTTATCCGAACTGCAAATCTATCTCGAAGACGAATATGAGGTCGTTTTTAAATCCAAGCAGAGCTATTACGATCTCTTGTCTGAAGCGGGGTTAAGTTGGAAAAAGACTCAAAAACGAAATCCAAAGACGGATGCTGAAATCGTCAAAAAAAACGACTGAATTGACGGATTGGTTAGAAGAACGACGAGAACAGATTGAATCCGGGAAATTGGCGGTCTTTTTTCAAGATGAATGCCAGTTACTCTGGGGCGATCTCTGTGGCTATGTTTGGGGTAAAACCGATGAACGGGTCGAAGTCCCGGTCCAAAATCAGAAAGAGCGGCAGACCTATTTTGGGGCGGTCAATCTCGCTACGGGACACTGTTTAATTCAACCCCAACCGACTGGAAATGGGATTTATACGATCGCCTATTTGCACTATTTAATGAGTCAATGTCCAGATCAACGCCTTGCCCTCATTTGGGATGGCGCAGCTTATCACCGATCGGATGAGATGAAAGCCTTTCTAGCGTCGATCAATGAGGGCTTGGCCGAGTCCGATTGGAAGGTCACCTGTTTAAGGTTTGCACTAAATGATCCCACCCAGAACCCCATTGAGGATATCTGGCTGTCGGCAAAACGGTACATTCGAGAGTTTTATCATCAGTGTAAAACGTTTGCTGCGGTGA